>DALYHZ010000102.1:0-8610 GCA_031970635.1 Methylococcaceae bacterium
CTAATGAATGATATTTAATTCATTTCAGCTGTTACCAATAAAAAATATCTTTAGTTTTTACTTTGCTGCAAATTTAAAAAATTACTGTTTTTTATTACCACAATAGAAAGGTAGTTTTTTCTTACACAATTATTTTGTTCGATTTCTCAAAATAAACACAGATACCAATGTTGCTAATGTCGCGCCACCAATTCCAGCCGCAATTTCTTTTCCTTCACTTGCCAGCCAAATTGAACCAGCTAAACCAATACAAGCCAGTGCAAAGCCAAAAAACATTCCCATAATGCGTTCGATAAATATAAACGTATTTACTCGATGTGATTCTTTCCGCCTTGCTTGTGCTTCAAGTTCCGTTTGTTGGAAAATCCAATCAACACGGTCTGGTCTAAAATTATGCAGGCGTTCAAGTTGAGCAATCGGAACGACAGGCGCATCACTTTCGTGGTCTTGGACAGTTAATTCATTGTGTTCAGATTTAGCGTGAATATGTCTGTGTCTGCTCATATTTCTTTAATGCCTCACGCATATCTTTACCTAGCATTTTAAAATCAGAACGCATTGAAAGTGCATCTTGCTTAAAACCGCCCCCCATAGATGTATCGTACTCGCGTCTATCAAATGCGACTAATTCCGCCATTCCTTGCAATAAGTTTTCTAAGTGCTTATTCATAAACTATCCCCGTAAAAAACCCAATTCAAAAACAAGTGGTTGTAATTTTGTAGTCAAATTTTTATATGCCGTTTCAAAATCCGAAAAATCAACAGGCGTTTCAATCCGTTTTTTCAGTGCGTTACGGATTTGATACCAGCCAACATCCGCGCGATTCAATTTGAATTCTTCACGCACAGTATAAACATCCGTTTCTGAAAAATAGGCTCGCCACAATTCGCGCCCCGCGTCTAAAACCGTTTGTGCTTCTTTGGATAATTTCTTGTTTTCGAGATAGTTTGCCATAAAATCCGATTCAAATCGTGCAGGGGCATTCACTTCGGTTTCGGTGAACGGAATAAAATGATTAACGATTGACCACGTTTTACTGTTCCATTCCAAACCGTCTGCGCTGGCGGTTAAATTACTGCCGTTAAATAACATCCAAATCAAACAATCGTTCTTAAATTCGTCTGTAAGTTCTTTTGTTGGTTGTAAAAATTGGTCGCGGTCGTTTAGCCACGTTGGCTTGATTAAACGGCGAACTGAAAAAATAATAGCGGCTTGCCAAAGGTTGTCAGATGTAACGAAGTAACCGCCTGCATGACCAATTGAATGAACAGATGAAAATATCGCTGTCATTGTGCCTGCATTTTGCAAGTCATTTCCATTACAGAAAAAGTGCGCGATGGCATTTTTTGCCCATTGAGTATTTCTAACGTGATTTACTTTCGCAATAGGTGTTACAGCATTTATTAAAGGAATTGCAGCAACATCATTTTTCTTAATTCGTGGCATCCATTCACTTAAAAAACTTTTATTTGGTAGGTTATAAAACTTCTTTTCGCCAATTGGTTGTGCTTTTTTGTCTAAAACTTCGGTAATAATTTCTGAAATTTCGATTTTTTTCTTTGCATTCTGATTTGTTTGCCAAATCAAAAAACCAATTGGAAAATTTCCTTTTAATCCATCAAATGATTTACTGTGAACAATAAAACCACCTAAATACTGTGCGCTCCAAACTTGTCTGAATTTTTCAAAATTTGGTGCATTGACATATTTCAAAGTGCTAAACATTGCCAACGTGGCATTTGGAATTTCTTTTGCAATTCTAGCCATAAATTGCACAAATAATTCACGCGCCGCGTAGCCGTAATCTTCGTTATTCATTAGCAAACCGATTTTTGTGGTTGCTACGTCTGTTTTACCTTCGTTCCCTTGAGAATTTGCCGCTTCCGCATAAGGCGGATTGATTAACACTAAAATCTTTTTGCCGTCTTTGATTGCTTGCTGTAATTCTTTTGGGACTTTGTTTGTCAGCGTGTAATCAATTTTGCCATCGTCTGTGATGTCATCATTCAAATAATCGTATTGAAATCGATGCGCCGCAACACAAGTTTTTGTGGCTTTCATGACATCAACATCGGCTTGGTCAAGCGTACTCATAAAAATGTTGCGTTGGTTCGAGTGTTTAACTTCTAAATTTCCCACGCCGCAACACATATCCCAAACGAGGTAATTTTTCTGCCAATTTTTACCCAGCGTTTCAGTTAATTTATCGTAAGCCTTATCAACAACCGCAAGTGGCGTGTAATACGCACCTTTAAAACTGCGTTCATCAAGTGGAATCAAACTGTCGCGGCGTTCAAGTAAGTAATTTCGATATTCGGCGGCGGGCGGTTTATGATAAATCGCCCAAAATTGGCGGTAGCCTTCTTTGTTACCCAATTCGTAAATTTTGCCGTCTAAACTGAAAACAGGCGCGTTATTTTTGTGTAACAGTTCGGCAGGTAAATTGGCGTGCGTTGAAACTGTGCCGTCGTGCATGATGTCGGCGAAAAACAACAACGCATAACTTTCAGAATTTACACCAACAATTTCACGTCCAATCATCAAAACCCATTTATCAAAAACTTGTTTTAAGTTGTCGGGCGTAATTTGGGTTCGAATGATGTCGCCTGATTTAATGGCGGCTTTAACAGTATGGATAAATTCGTCTTCATGCGTGGCGATTTTAAATGAAACAAAATGTGTTCCAATATGCGCTGAAACTTCGTCTAACGCTTCTTTTGGATATTGGCTGGCAGATTTGCCCCACTTAACGGTTTTTTTCGCTAGAAATGGCAACACGTCGGATGTTTTCATTAACGCCGCTTTTTCTGTGTCAATCACTGCTAAAAATGGTGGCACAGTTTCGCCTTTATTAAGTGCGTCTTGAACATAATGCAAAAGTTGCGTGAACATCGCATAACTCGAATGTTTGCCCGTATCTTTTGCTTCAAACCAAATTTCATCCGTACGAATATCAATTAAACCTTTGGTATAGCTTTTTAAACCTAACGCTTTGATATAAATATCTTTTACGTCTTCTTCGGATTTAGCGGTTTTTAATTTTTCATAAAGTGTCATGATGAACTACGAAATAGATTGTTTTTGTTTTACCGCTTGCACCATTGATTCAACAGTAGCGAGTATTTCAGCAGGTATCCACATAGTTTTACCGCCGATTGCTTTTTTTGTTCCAAAAGGTCTGCCCCGCTTACGTTTTACAGGTTGTTCTATTGTTGCCATTAGATAATTCCTTTAATTGCGTTATCAACGTCATCATTACTAAACGCTAAATAACTAATTGTTGAATTGATTGATTTGTGACCTAACGCAATCTGTACTAATTCGAGTTTGCCAGTTTGTTCGTAGATGCGAGCGGCAAATGTTTTGCGTAGTGTATGTGTTGAAACGTTGCCAAATTCGTTAATCATAGCAAACAAGCGTTTTAAAATTTCATGCGCTTGTTGTCTGTTGATTGCTTTTAATTCGCCTGTTATTGAGCGTTTGCGGCTAATAAATAAAGGCGTTGCGTTATCTGTACCAATAATCGCTAATAAGGCTTGCAATGCTTTTTGCGCGTCGCTGTTGAGTAACACACTACGTCCTGTTTTGGTTTTGGTATTTGATGCTTTAACGGTAACGTGACTGTGAACTTTACCATTAGTTGAAACATCCGATACTTTCAAACTTAGTAATTCTGAAATTCTGTAACCTGTGCAAAAACCTAGTGTTAATAATGCTTTTTCGCGCATTGATACAGCGGCTTTTAAAACGGCTTTAACTTGATTGCGCGTTAGAGGACGTGAACCTTTCATAACTTGCACCTTAATTCAAAATGGATAATTATTTACTATGAAATATATTAAGGTTTAATAGCTGTTGAGGTCAACAATTATTTGCTATGGATTTAATAATTTGGTGAATCATACAAAAGCAAGTTATGTATGATTCGCGCAAATCAGAATAAAAACGCCTATTTTAATCAGCTGTTCGATTCAATAATTTTTCGTTGTTCACGCAACGCCTTTGCGAGTTCGCGCAATAACGGGCGTAATCCGCCTTTATAGGCATTCTGCGATACTTTCTTTTTGCCGCTTGCTGATTTTGCGCCCGTCGAATTTAACCACGGTTGCCATTGTTTTATTGCCTTCGATTGCTTCAATCGCCTTGCTGGTGTCCACGCTGTCATTGACTTTAGCCTCATTCAATAGTTTGTTTTGCTGATTTTGTGAAATTACCTGTAACGTTTTACCGCATTGGTTTTGCGCCTGTATCGCCAATTTCATAATCGGTACAAAAACATTCACGTTGTTCAAATTCAATGCTGCGGTTTGTGCAAGGTTATTAAAAATCGCGTCCAGTGTTTGCGCTTGCGCTTTCAACATTTCATCAACGTTAAAATTATCGTCTTTGCACAAAGTTTTTAACTGTCCAACTAATGCCCCTGTTTCAACTTCAAAACCTTTGTTAGTAAAAGAACTAATCGTTAAAGCACTACGCAAACTAGGTTTTGTAAATGCGCGTGCCATTGCTTCATCTTTTGTTTCATTTTTTGTTTGTTCAATTGTTATTGCCATTGTTTAGCCCTTTTAACTAATTCATTCACGATAGAACGCTTAACGTTTTTGGTAACAGTCGTAAAACCCGCATTTTCAGCAACAAACTTTGAAATGTCAGTAATACCAATAGCAATAAGTGCATCAATGTAAAACTGTTCAATTTGTACTGTATGCCGCGAATTATCCGAGTGTCGGTAATTGATGTTAATAAATTTATCGCACACCTTAATATCGTTTTGTGTGTGAATTTCATTTACTTCAATAATCGGTTGTTTTGGTGGTATTGCTTCACGTTCCCACTGGTAAATTTTCAATTTATCGGCGGTTTTACCGATTAGTTTGCCAGTTGGTATATTCAAACGTTCGCGATATTTGCCCGTTATTTTCGATAAAGCATCAAACGATAATTTTTTACCATGTAATTCTTCTAATGCCTTTTGCAATGATGTAGTGCCATCATATTCAATCATTTCATTATTCCAATTGAATGATATTTAATTCAATAATTATACTGAAAACTACTTAAAATGAATGATATTTAATTCATATTTAGTTGTATTCAATAAAATTTACCTAGTTTTATCTAGTTTTCAGTTTTCATCACAAATTCAAAAATCACGGTTTTCTGTTACCAAAATGGAATAAATAGGTTTTGTTACCTAATTTGTTACCTAATTTGTTACCTAAAATATCGTTAAAAAACAATCGTGTTACCTTGTTACCTTTGTTACCTTAATTTTTGCCATTTTGGTAGAATTTTTTTATTTTTTACTAAAAATTATTTTTTACAAAACTACTGAAAGTTAGGTAACAAAGGTAACAAGTTAATATATTTTATTAAAAACCCTTATTTTATAAGTGTTACAGACATTATTTTTTGTTACCTAATTTGTTACCTTTTGTTACTTTTGTTACCTTATTCAAGTTTGAAGTGATAACACTTTTTTTGAGTTCCAAATGCTCTAGTATTTTTTAATCCAATAAATCTATCATGACGTTCCAACTCATTTATCAATTCGCTTTTGTTGTTAAATGGATTATTGTTTTGATGCAAATGCGCCAATGCCGTAGATAAATGAATCACTAACTCATTATTACTGTTGGTAGTTACACCATTGGTACTGTTTAATTCTGCGATTGATTCAAAAAAGTAATCTGCTAAATGACTTTCTGATTTTGCTGTTTCGAGTTTGTCTTTCGCGCGTTCTACGGTGTAATCAATTAAGCAACCAATAACATCATCTACACCCGTTACAGCTTCGATATTTAACGATTCAAGCAATGTAGCGATACCAGCCAATGCAATGGCGTGATTTTCAGCAATTCGCGTAACATTGATGTTTCGAGTTTTTAAGGTATTGGCGGCAAATTTCGCATTGCTGATTAGATTGTTTTCAAAGAATTTGCGGTTAGTTAAAAGGTAATGTCCAACACCCGCTAACTGTTCTGGTGAATAATTATTTAGTTCAATCCATGCTTTGCCAGTCGCTTCATTTAAATCAGAATCGGCAAAATGCAAACTGATTACCCTTTCTTTTGCGGCTTTCAACGTAAAACATTCGTGATTCCAAACAAATGACATTGCGGCTTTCAACGGTAAATCATGCGTGCGATTGTCTTGTGACGTGGTAGCCCTAGAATAAAGGGCGTTGCGATTGTAAAGCGGTAAAATTGAATCGTAATCAAATCGGCTTTTATCCTTCCTGCCCTCCAATAAGGCACACACTAGGCTAGATTTTTGGCTGATTTTTCGTAATTCGCCTTTTGCTGTATTCGATGCGGTCATGGTTTGTCCTTCACTGTCCACAAATAAACAACGATTAAGCAAGCGTGAAATAAAACTTTTACCAGCGTGTGGCGAACCATAAAGGCTAAGGAATGGGAAAAATCCGTAATACTCGAAAATATCATGACTAAACAAACTCGAAACGTAATAACCAAGTGCGATTAAGCCTTTATTGCCATACGCGCCGTGTAAATCAGTAACGAATTTCGTTAGGTCAATGTCATCGATTCGATTGATAACGGTGTCGCTTGAACTCATAAACGGTTTGATATTGACATTACTAAAAAACTTTTCGGCATTGGCATCAATGCGCCGCCCGTCTATGTCATACATGAATTTTGGAAAATAAAAACCGCCGCTTTTTTCGTCATAACCAATTGTTGATAATGCGCGGATTTTGGGAGGCTTAGGTTTTTGATTAAAAAGATATTCGGCAAAAATAGTTAAATCGTCATTGTTACCGTAAAACAATTGTCTGTGATTTTGCAGTGCTGATTTGAATGAATCTAAGCGCGTTAATTCGGTTGAATCAATCCGCATACGTCCTTTGCCTTCGCGGATTGATTCAAGTTCAATGTAATGTTCCATGCGTTGCTTATCGTCTAAACTGTCATCAATAACAGAATGTAATAATTGAACTGAGCAATCGGCTAATAGTCTTACTTTTGGTTTATATGTTGTTTCACCTTTTACCTTTGTTGATACTAGAAAACCTTTGTACGTCAAGTAGTTGAAATTAAAAATCAACGCGCTTTTTTCGTAGCGTTCACGGTAAATTTCAAAATAATCTAATGCTGATTTTGCAAACGATAACCGCCCTTGCCAGTAAGATTTTTCAATTGTGGTTACGTTAAGCTGATTACCAACTAACAAATCATTCCAATCTTTGCCGCGTGGCGTTAGCGCAATCGAATAATGCGTAATACCTAATTCTTTGAAACAGTCGATCGTTTTTTGAATGCCTTTGATACCCGCGTTGTCATTGTCAAACGCTAAAACAAATTGTTTATGTTGATTTGATTCATACCATTCTTTAGGAATTGAACCGCTCGAATAGGTTGCAATGGCAGGGTAGCCGCATTGTTCAAGGCTTAATGCGTTAATCACGCCTTCGACAACAAAAACTTTTTCACAGTCAGGATTCAACGCGCCATTCGTTTCAAAAACCTTGCCTTTATAAGCGTTCAAACGATTCTTATCTTTACCGCTGTAATCTATCAATCGCTCGAATTTCACGCCGTCGAACTCAATTACTAATGACTGATATTCTTTTTTGGTATTGTGGTCGTAGATTTTGCCTTGCTTGAATTCTATTAAGTCAGGATTCAAGCCGCGCGATTCTAAGTAAGCGCGTGCTGTTGCTGTTGGGTCTGATGGTGTTGGCGGATAATCTTTTGTTAGGTTACTCCACAAATCGGGGTAAATGTCTTTGATTGATGTGTTAATGCCGCATTCATTATTACGATGACAAAGTATTGCCATTGGATTATCCGCATGTGCGAATCCGTCAATTTTTCCACAAGCGGGGCATTTCAATCCGTTGATATATCTATCACTGATTTGAAATTTAGGGTTATCGGATTTTAACCGTTCGCGAATTTTATTGATTAAATTTTGACTAAAATTCATGTGCAATTCCTTTTAATTTTGGAATGCACACAACAGCATTGATGCTATAACTTGCCTAACAGAAAAAGTAAATTAACCACCTTTGGCGTTGCGTGCTGGGGTGGTTTTTTATTGCGCGACGTTTTGTATTTTACGATTTTTTTCTAAATGCGCGTTTATGTCAGATTGCAATACACCAACACGGCGGGTTGTGACTTGAATTCGTGGTAAATCACCACGTTTGAACATTTTGTCTAAAGTTTGAATGCTTACGCTAAGTTGCGTAGCGGCTTGATTTTTGGTTAAAACGACATTCGAGTTCATTATTTTTTGTCTCAAAAAATCGCCTAGTCCATTGAACGGCATGGTTTCACTGGATACAATACAACACAGCAAAACACAAAAGGGGTCAATATGACTAATGCTTATGTGAATTGGGTAAGCCTCGAAAAACTCTATTAGAACCTGAGAAATTTTAAATCTGAGTAGTTCGGGGCTTTTTCTTGTCTGCTACTTTAAGCAGATTTCAGGGTTTGTATTATAAAGCATAAATATAGTTACATTGCCGTATTTTTACATTATTTTGTTATGTGCGTACAAATTAAATGAATGATATTTAATTCACCTAATGAATGATATTTAATTCATTTCAGCTGTTACCAATAAAAAATATCTTTAGT
>DALYHZ010000103.1:0-1267 GCA_031970635.1 Methylococcaceae bacterium
GAAATGTATGCTCGCACCGATATCTTCTTTTGTAATGTTGAAGAGGCTGGTGAAGTCTTGGGTATTAAAACTCTGGGAATTGAAGAATTATTAAAACGACGGCTGGCTACATTTTTGCCCGCTAAACTTGGCAATCCCGTTGCAATGGTTTCACTGCGTAAAATTCGTGCTTCTTTTACACGTGATAAGGCTTGTTTTAAATTTAAATTCGCCGCAATCGCTTCGTTGATTAACTGATTTAAAACAGGATCATTAAACGTTTTCCACCATTGGTCAGATATTTTTTGTTCAGCAACGTTTTCACTCCATTTTGTGGGCAACGCAATTTCAGGCGTTTGATAATCGCGTCCGACCACACACGATGTGAGAAAAAGTGGCAAGCTGATTATAAACAAACGATTCATGAGCCTGTGCCTGCATCGCTCGCCTCAATGAATATATCCATTTGCTGCCCAACATAAGCGGGTAATTGTTTCGGATTAAACTGATACAACGCTTGTAAAACCCGTGTGTCCACACGCTCAGTGCTGTCGCCAGTTAATGATTTTTTTGGCACAACGAGCGGTTCAACGTAAGCGAGTTGTAAATCTACTTTGAAGCGACGATTGCCACGCAAATAGGCGACGGCTTTGGCGTTTTTATCAAATCGCCACGCATCATTTTCATCAATATCCACGCGAATATGAAAATGATTTAAGTCGCCAAAAATCAGTAGCGGTGACGCTAATGCGCCGGCACTGGCAAACTCACCAGCTCGAATATTGACTTGTAACACTTCGCCATCAATCGGCGCACGCACAATTAACCGCTCTAATGTGGTTTCGGTATTAGTAATAGCGGCTTGGGCTTGTTCAACAAAAGCGATGGCACTTTCTAATTTGGCTTTGGCAATCGTGACGGCATTACGGCGTTTTAACATTTCCTCACCACTAATCGCGCGAGAATCGGTAATCGCGTTAGCCAAATCAAACAACGATTGCGCGTCAATCAGTGAGGCTTTGGCAACTGAAACGTCGGCTTGCGCTTTGGCTAAATCCGCTTTTCGCATGGTCAATTCCGCACGATTTTCACGGTCATCTAAATAAAATAATGGCGTACCAGCACTGACTTTATCACCTACTTTAACGGCGACTTTGCTGACTAATCGCGCTAAGGGTGAACCAATGGCGATATTTTCATTTTTGGCTTCAATAATTCCCGCACCGGCAATGAAATTTGTGAAAGGCGCGGAAGCGGGTTCAACGAATGCGGGGGCAATGGGAACAGG
>DALYHZ010000103.1:1277-8550 GCA_031970635.1 Methylococcaceae bacterium
TACTGCTAACAACCGTGTAAGAGGCAAATAAAAAACCGGCGGCGGCAAGAGAGGGGAGGGCGTATTTCATAACATTTTACCTATTGCCAAAAGGGAGGTATTACATGCTTAACTCAAACTCATTTTTAAGGCTGTGGCCGTTGCCCAAGGAGTGAGCGTGAGCGTTAAACATAAAATTGCCGCTAACATAAACAAATGTCCGCCTATTGGTAAACCTGACATTGCGGCATCAACGGCACTGCTTGCAAAAATTAACATCGGCACATACAAAGGCAATACTAACACGGCGAGTAATGCGCCACCTTTACGCAAACCTAAAGTCAAAGCAACCGCAATTGCCCCAATTAAACTTAAAACAGGCATTCCCAATAATAACGTCACCAATAAAACTAACGTGACATCTGTATCCATACCGAGCATTGTTGCAACAAAGGGAGTCATCAACAGTAACGGCACACTGGATAATATCCAATGAGCAATAATTTTCGCCAGCACAAGTAACGATAATGGGTGCGGTGTCATCACCATCAATTCCAAACCACCGTCCTCGAAATCAGAACGAAACAGTGATTCCATTGACAGTAAAGACGCTAACAATGCCGCCACCCAAATAATGGCTGGTGCAATCCGTTTTAACAATAACGGTTCTGCGCCTAATGCTAAGGGAAATAAGGTTACAACCATTACAAAAAAAGCCAGCGGGTTAATTAAATCTGCACGATGACGGTAAGCCAGTAATAAATCACGGCGAATCACCGCCATAAAAGCAGTCAATAATGTCATCGGCGTAACTCAATTTTTTGTACTAACGTTGCGGGCAAATGCGTTTCGTGGTGCGATGTCATAATGACCATTCCACCTTGTTTAACGTGTGCGGTCATTAAATGTTCGACGAGTTGAATGCTTGCGCGGTCAAGTGAGGTAAAAGGTTCATCAAGTATCCACAAGGTTTTATGCGTACAAAGCAAACGCGCTAAAGCCAAACGCCGGCGTTGACCTGCGGATAAATATCGCACTAGCGTATCTTGATAACCATTTAAGTGAACTTGTTGCAAACTTTCGTCAATGCTTAACGCCGGCGAGGCGAGGGCTTGTACATAGCGCAAATTTTCTTGCGCGGTAAGCGTATCTTTTAAGCCATTACTGTGACCGATATAGGCAACGTCTTGATAAAAAGTCGCGCCTAAATCATCAAGTGACTGATTATTCCAAAATAACTCGCCTTCATCAGGTTGACGCAAACCGGTTAAAATACGCAACAACGACGTTTTCCCCGCGCCATTTACACCTTCGATAAGTAGAATTTGCCCGCTGTACAAATGAAAATTTAAACCGCTAAATAACATGCGTTCATCGCGCTGACACGCCAACTGGCGAGCTTCTAAAGTGAAAGCACTCATTTAGGTAGTAACAATTGCAAATTTTGAGCGGCTTTTTCACAACCAATAGCGGTTTGTTCAACGCGCTGTTGCAAAGCAAAATCAACGCTCAGTCCATCACTTTCCCGCGTTGCATATTCGTTTAAAGGTTCGCAAGCTCGTTGCATGTTTTGTTCTGCATCTAAAACGGTTTTAGACGGTTCACTTAACATCACTGCGCTGGTCATACTGTTTTGTAATTGAAAAATAGTTTCAACACGTTCTCGAAACGCATCCAATGTTTGATTTTGTTCGCCGTAGCTCCCAAGTAACAGGGTGTTACAGCCGAACAATAATGCCGTATTTGTAAGAATAAAAATTTTGTTAAACACGCATTAGACCGCTGATGTTTCAATTTGATTCACTACCGCACCGGCGGCAAGCTCTAGTCCGAGTTTATAACATTCACTCGCCGAGTTTGCATCGCCTTGATGTAACGCTAAATCACCCAATAAACGATACCCTTGCACACTGGGTTCAATCGTAATACTTTGTTGCAAATAACGTTGTGCTTTGGCGTAATCAGCACGTTGACTGCTCAATTTTCCAAGTACCATCAATAATACGGCATCATTGGCATGACCAATTAACCAGCGTTCAGCGGTTTCTAACTGCAACACAGGGTCAACAGATTGAATATTGCCAAACAATACCAACAACGTTTCACTCCAGTTTGCAGACAAGGCTTTTACTAATTCTTCTTCAATACTCGCTCCCGCGCCTACATCAATCATTGCAGCAAAATAAATCGCTGCCACGCCTTTCATGACTTTAATCGGTAACGGCATTTCCAGCCATAATGTTTGCAACGCTTGGCGGTCTTTTTTCTCTGCGGCTTGTTTGAGTAAATTGCTGAACACTTCCGCTTCGAGCAATTTTAATTCTGCTTCGAGTAATACTTTTTGCGTATCCAGCGATGGAATCAGCGAACGTAAGGCTTGCCAATCCTCCAAATGTTGATACGTTAAATGCAATAAACGTAAGACATTTGCGTGTTTAGGATTGATAGAGTGTAAGCGTGTTAACGTTTCCAGAGCTTCTTCAAACTGTTGACCGGATAAATTAAGTTCTGCTTGGGTTAAACCTACGGCAATTTCTGCATCATTACCGTGTTCTGCGGCAAATTGTAAATATTCGTCACGTTTATCAAATGCACCACGCGATTGCGCCGCACGAGCCGCTGTTAAATAATGAATCAACGGTGCGCCACTGTGTGAAGCGTGTTTAATTAAAATATTTTCTGCTTCTTCCCAATTACCTTCCGCAGAATCGACTAAACCTTTGATTAAAGCCTGTTGAGAAATCGTTAATTTATTTGTTGCTACACGTTTTCTGATTTGTTTGGGTAATCGCAACATCCAGCCAGAAAAACGAAAGAAAATATACAGCACTAAGAAAATAACAACCAAAATGCCTAAGAATACAAATAAAGAAGTTTCAAGCGACCATTGTTCAATGCCAATTAAAACATAGCCTGCGCTGTTTAAATGCGTCAAAAATTCACTGCCATAAAATCCCGCAGAACCTAACGCGCCTAAAATGATTAAAAGAGAAATTAGTTTTTTCATATGGCATTCTCTTCTTATTGTTGCGCGGCTGGCGTGTTTTCGTTATCTACCGCACCCGATTTTGCCGGATTTGATAAGGCTTTATCTGTTTCGACACGTAATTTAGTAATGTCACGCAACATTTTTAGCGATAAGCTAATGTCCGGAAATTGGCTACGGATTCGCACATCAGCGAGTTTATCGAGTGAAGCGGCAAAACGGTCGGCTTCTTTTTCTTTAGCAAAATTTTGTAACAACCATTTTTGCGTGTCGCTCAAACTTGCCTGATAAAGGATGTCGTTTTGTTGAACGAGCGCGATTTTGATAATTTCTAATTTAACGCGCAATTGTTCACGGATAAATTGCGCTTGTTCAGGCGTTAAAATTTCGTTGACATGTTGTTGAACGTGGCGAATTGTCACCATCGTTTCTAATTGTCCGAGCAAATCTTTAGGGTCTTTTTTAACTTCTGGTGCAACAGGTTTTACGGTTTCGTCTTTACCTGCATAAGGCAAAAGTAATGTGAGTGAATCAATTTGCGATTCCAATGTTTGCAAAGTTGCATAAATACCGACAACATCTGCGGCATTCACACCACTGATTGCGGCAATGTCTTTAGCGAGTTGTTCTCGCACTTTATATGCCGCCGCATCACCACTTTCGCGTAGACGTTGATCTGCGGCTTCTAAGGCTTCTTTTGTGGTGTTCACATCGCCCATTAAAAGCAAACGTTGATTTGCAACGCTGAGTAAATATTCCGCATCGGCAAGTAACCAATCACCGCGCGTTTTGCCTAATTGACGTTGTAATTTTTGGATTTCTTCTGCTAAATCTTTTCGCGTCGAGTCTAATTTTTCATTATGCAATTGCGAAAATTCGGTCACGGTATTGTTGAAATGCGCTTCTTTATTGGCAACATCGGCTTGGACAATGGCAAGTTGCGATTGAATGGCGGCAAGTTGTGCTTGGTAATCGCTGATTTGTTGTGATACCGCACCTTTTACTTCGCCCCCTAAACCTTCTTGTTTATCACGCAATTGCGATAAAAAGTAATAACCAGCACCCGCAACGACGGCAATAATCAGCAAAATGATTAAGCCAAACCAAAATCCGCTACGAGAACGTTTGACTTCTTGCGGTGTCTCTTTGACAGTTTTTTGTTGTTGTTCAACCGATTCAATCAATTCAGCCACTTTCTTCCCCGTTTACTATCGTCGTTATTGTTTTAAAAATTGCGTCATCTGACGGCGTTTGTGCGAGTGCGATATTTTCAAAACCCAAATTTTTTGCAATGGTTTGAACGCGCTCACTGACTACTATTAAAGGTACTTTTTTTAACAAATCGTGTTGCGCTGTGGGCAACATTTCTACTAAATTCTGTATTGCTTCGCCGCTGGTTATCGTTATGAAATTTAAGTGTTTTTGCAAAATTAACTGCAACGTTTCCGTGCAATCAATTTTAGGTATTTCACGTCTATAAACTTCTTGATAACTCACATTTGCGCCACGTTTTTTTAATGTTTCGGCAAGTGTTTCACGTCCATTTTCGCCACGAATTATCACGATATTTTTTTGCAAAACATTTTGCAACTGCGCTAACTCAAGCAATCCTTCGCTATTATAACCATGCTCAGGCATTAAATCGACGTTCAAACCTACAGTTATTAAGGCTTTTGCCGTTGCCTGACCAATTGCTAAACACGATTTTGTTTTTAATTGGCGCATTTTAGCATCATCAAGCTGTGAACAATAACCATACACTGCATTTGTGCTAGTAAAAATAAACCAGTCAGTTTGCGTTAAATGGTGTTCGACTTCGTTGTTATTTAAAACGATAGGGACGATTTCTAACGTTGGCAAACGAATCGGAATGCCATTGTTTTCACGAATCAAATTACACAAATTCTCTGCCTGATGCGCGGGACGTGTGACTAAAATTTGTGCTTGTTTTAAATCAGTCATCTTAAACTACGCCAGTTTGTGAATTTAAAGTTTAGTTAAACAGATACTAATTGGATTCGCCCCAATTAAATGAGACTTTTAAGTCATTCATCCAAGATGGCTCAATAATTTTTTCATGTTGCAAACGTCCGACAACAATGCCTGAATGAATGCCGACTTCTTGAGCAAATCTATGAATAGCCATTTTTTCTTGAACAAATCCTTTAGAAAAACGATTAACCTTTAACTGATTTTTTAATTTACCTAATCTGTCCTCATACACAGAAGGAATCAAAAAACCTCCAGCCCAATTATTTGCTTCTTCTTCCTCTGAATTTAGACAATCGCCATTTAAATCATCTAAGAAAATCTCTTTTTTACTGTCTGCGTGTAACAGAATATGGGCTGCTTCATGAAAAAAAGTAAACCAAAACTTATCATTCGTTTTTCCATAAAGTGATAATTGAATAAGAGGCTTGTTGTTTAACCAACGTGCAACACCACTCACATGAGCTTTAGGAATTGCAGGGACTAAAACAAGCATTACACCAGCCTCATTACACAAACGGTGCATTTCAGTTTGAAAAGTGTCTGGTGATTCCATTGTTAAATTTCGAATGAGAGAAAGTGCGTTTTTAAACTTTTTAGCATCGTATTTAGGAACGTCTAATTTTTCAGCCTCAATTTCTCCCAATCGTAGCCACGCAGATATTGCCCCAATATCTGATTGGGCTTCACGAGTACGACGAAATGCTAGTTGCATTGCTCCGTAACGTTCTTGCCATCGTTCAGGTGACGAAACTCTAAAAAAATGCAATAAACTTTCAACTAGCTTAGGTTTACTTTTTTCAATAACAACGCCTTTAGGAAGGACATTGATTTTTTGTAATTCTTTGATAGGAAAAGTATTTAACCAATTTAGTGAATTTTTGTTTTGATAAAGTTGTTGCGCTTCAATGCGTGCTAAATGTTCTTGGTATTTAGCCTCTCGATTAAGCCAAAAACTAGCAGTAGAACCTAAAACAAGTTCGAGTTTTAAGGCAATATCTTCTGTTAAAGAAACTTTACCTTTGACGAGTTGGCTGAGATGTTTTTCGGAACATCCAAGCCGTTCGGCAAGCTCTTTTTGATTCCAGTTTTTTTCTTCAATTAAATCTACAATAGTTTCGCCTGGCGGTGATACCCAATCAGGACAAAACGCTATTTGCGAGTTAGTCATGACATTTTCCTCTTTTGTTTTGGTTTGTGATAATCGCCGACATAAACGATTTTTATTTTGGTCACATTTAACCAGTCTGTATTGTTATGTTCGTTTAATGGCGTTACTTCATGATTTGGTTGAAATACCAAACGTTTCCCATCCGATAAATCTACTGCAAATTCTCTTAGATTATCTGGTTCTAAAGGATGAGGATGACCTACAGCTAATTCAGACACATTGTTCACGGCTTCTAAGTCAGATAATCGAGAACGCAATTTTTTCGCACATTCTGTTCCCAATTTAGTTATAGCCTCGCGTTGATTTTCACAAAGATTTCTGAGTTTTTTATCTAAAAAGTCTATGTCCATAGCTTAACAGGTCGTGTTATAAAAATTTACCTATTTGGTAAATTATTTTTGTTTAGTCGGCAGTCATCTCACAAATTTTAATCAATCAATGCTTTCAAAATTTCAGCCGCACCTTGTTTAAGCAAATCATCAGCAATGTTTTCACCGACTTCAACTGCCAAATTACCACGTTTTTCAGCGCGATAAATTAAATCACCTATTGGATTTCCCACTAACGCACGCATGAAAATTCCACCATTTTCTAATTGAGCAAAACCAGCAATCGGTACTTGGCAACCACCGTTTAATTTTGCATTCATCGCGCGTTCAGCCGTGACGCAAACGGCTGTTTCTTCATGGTGCAGAGCCTTTAAAATTTCGTTAATTTCCACATCATCAGTTCGACATTCGATGCCGATTGCGCCTTGTCCGCAGGCTGGCAAACTGATTTCGGTAGGTAAACTTTGGCGAATCCGCTCACCCATGCCTAAACGTTTCAAACCTGCCGAAGCCAAAATAATCGCGTCATAATCGCCAGCATCAAGTTTTGCTAAACGGGTATTCACATTGCCGCGCAACGATAAAATTTCAGCCTTTGGAAAACGCGCTTTAATTTGACACTGACGACGTAAACTCGATGTGCCGATTCGCGCATTTTCAGGCAAATCATCAAGCGTTTGATACTGATTCGATACAAACGCATCGGTCGGGTCTTCACGTTCTAAAATTGCCGCAAGATGCAAGCCGTCGGGGAATTCAATTGGCACATCTTTCATAGAATGCACCGCAATATCGGCGTTGCCTTCGAGCATACCTTGT
>DALYHZ010000104.1:0-8545 GCA_031970635.1 Methylococcaceae bacterium
CCAGCAGTAACGAAAACACGGTTGTCGCAGATTTTTTTGGTGGCAGTGGCGTGGCGGCAAAAGTGGCAAACGATTTAGGACGACGTTTTATTCATTGTGACGTAGGTATTAACAGCATTCAAACCGCGCGTGACCGTTTGAAAGAAGCGGGCGCGAGTTTTCAAATTTTGGAAATTCAAGACGGCGTGAGTTTATTTCGTAATCCACAACAAACGATGGAAAAATTAGCCACGTTAATTTCAAGTTTGCAACGCGGCGTGGAGGGAATTAGTGATTTTTGGTTTGGTTCAATTGCGGATAGCAAATTTGGCTCAATGCCTGTTTATGTGCCGAATTTGTTAAACTCACAAGAAAAAGTATTAGATATTCCACAAATGAATCAAATTTTGAATCAAGCCTTGCCTGATTTAGAAATCGATGTGAAAAAAGTGATTGTTTATTACGTTGATATTGACGACGAAAAAGCCCTTAAAAAATTTATTCACGACAATAACAACACCAATATCGACGTTGAATTGCGTGATTTAAAAGACTTGCTTCATGAGGTCGTCATTGAAGACAGTGTAAACGCGAAATGCAATGAAGTTGAAAATGGTTTTGAAGTCGAAATTTTAGAATTTATCAGTGACCGTTTGATGCAAAAAATCGAAACCTTTAATCAAAAAAGTAGTACCAAAACGCGCATTGAAATTAGCGATGACGGTTTAGAACTGATTGAAATGGTTGCGCTCGATTGTGAAAACGCAAGTGGCGCGTGGCACAGTTCGAGTGAAATTAAAATTGATAAACTGGGTTTTGTCATTCAAAACGGCGTAAAAACAAAAACGTTTTGGGACGGTAAAATTGCAAGTGAAAAACCGCCAAAGCGTTTGAAAGTGCGAAATATCAGCGGCGATGAAACGGTGGTAATTTTTTAATGAGCGAAGAACGTATTTTATTTTTAACGGGTTCACTGGCTGAAAAACAGTTGCGTAGCGTTTTGGAGAAAATGCAACCTGATTTTTCTTACAAAGTGCATCAATTGGGTTTGAAAGTTGCCGCGCTTATGACTGCCGACATGATTGAACGCAAACTCAAAGACACGTTCGGTGCGACGCGAATCATCGTACCTGGTCGCTGTCGTGGTGATTTAGACGCACTTTCTGAAAAATTGGGCATTCCTGTTGAACGAGGTACGGATGAAGTGAAAGATTTACCGCTATTTTTTGGTAAAAAAATTCAGAATGTTGATTTAAGTCGTTACAGCGTAAAAATTTTTGCTGAAATCACAGACGCGCCAAATTTAACCATTGCCGAAATTCTCAATCGTGCGTTGTATTACCAAAAAAATGGCGCAGATGTGATTGATTTAGGTTGTTTGCCAAGCACTGATTTTCCACACATGGAAGACGCGATTGCCGCATTAAAACAAGCGAATTTTTTGGTGAGTTTGGATTCGCTAGAAAACGACGATTTATTGCGTGGCGGCAGGGCAGGGGCAGATTATTTGCTGAGTTTACACGAAAGCAGTTTGTGGATTGCTGACGAAGTGAATTCAACGCCTATTTTAATTCCTGAAACACACGAAGATTTAGCCTCGCTCGACCGCGCGATTGCAAAGATGCAGGCGAAAAATCGCCCGTTTATCGTTGATCCAATTTTAGACCCGATTCATTTTGGTTTTACTGCTTCAATTGTTCGTTATCACGAGGTTCGCAAAAATCATCCTGATGTTGAAATGATGCTCGGCGTAGGCAACATCACCGAACTCACGCACGCTGACACTGTTGGCATGAATGCGTTGCTTTTAGGGATTTGCTCAGAGCTTAACATCAATCATATTTTAGCCACCGAAGTGAGCCGTCATGCGTCACGCGCCATTAAAGAAGCAGATTTAGCACGACGCATTATGTTTGCCGCCAAAGAACATGACACTTTGCCAAAACATATCAATGCTGGCTTAATGTCGCTACATGAACCCACAGCGTTTCCATATTCATTGAGCGAAATTCAAGAACTCGCCGCGCAAATTAAAGACCCCAGTTATCGCATTCAAATCACACAAGAAGGCGTACATATTTTTAACCGTGACGGTTTTCATAGCGCAACCGACCCGTTTGAATTATTCCCAAAACTAGGCGTTGAAAATGATGGCGGTCATGCGTTTTATTTGGGCGTAGAATTGGCGCGTGCTGAAATTGCCCAAAAATTGGGCAAACGTTTCAATCAAGACCAAGCCTTAGATTGGGGTTGTGCTGTCGATTCGGAAGAATCGGACGTTGATTTGCATACTTTTAAACCCGCTGGAACAACTTTAAAAAAACATAATGATTAACGAAGTGATTGTCACCACGCAAAATGCCGCAGGCATTGTGCATTTTGCGCCAATGGGCGTGCATGTTTATGACGATGAAATTCACATTTTGCCGTTCAAACCGTCAACCACCTTGGCGAATTTGCTCGAAACAAAAAAAGCCGTTTTAAATTATTGTGACGATGTGCGAATTTTTGCAGGTTGTTTAACAGGGCGACGTGATTGGACTTTAAACGGTTTGGTTTTAGATGGCGCGTTGGCACATAGCGAAGTCGAATTGATGCGGGTTGAAGATGATGACACGCGCCCGACGTTGGTTTGTAAAATTTTAAACACCGTCAATCACGCACCATTCAGAGGTTTTAATCGCGCTCAGTATTCCGTTTTAGAAGCGGCGATTTTAGTCAGTCGTTTGCACATGTTGCCAATCGAAAAAATCGACACTGAAATTGCGTATCTAAAAATTGGTTTAGATAAAACGGCTGGCGAACGTGAATTGGAAGCGTGGAGTTGGTTAATGGAAAAAATTGAAACGTTTAAAACGGAGAATTCAAAATGACGGGAATGCTTGCCAGCGTTAAAAATTTGTCCGAAGCGCAACTCGTTTTAAATGCCAACGTCGATATTATCGATTTAAAACAACCTGAATTTGGCGCGTTAGGCGCGTTATCTGTTGGTGATGTGGCTGAAATTGTGAAAAGCCTAAACGGGTGTTGCGTTGTCAGTGCAACGGTGGGTGATTTACCAATGGATGCTGAAATCATTTTTAATGCAGTTTCGGAAATGGCAAAAACAGGCGTGGATTTTGTCAAAATCGGTTTTTTTCCCACAGAAAATTGGCAAGAAATTGTGCAAAAACTCGCCGAATTAGCGCAACACACAAAATTGATTGCGGTATTGTTTGCCGATACGCAACCCGATTTTGCGATTATTTCAGAATTAAAAAAGTCGAATTTTGCGGGTGTCATGCTCGATACCATGCACAAGCAAAACGGTTCACTCACGCAAGTGATGGTAAATGAAACGATTACCGAATTTGTGAAACTTTCTAAATCGCAACAATTGATTTGTGGTTTAGCTGGTTCGCTACGTTTGGAAAATATCGCAGAATTGTTACCATTTGGCGTGGATTATTTAGGTTTTCGTGGCGCGTTATGCGCTGAAAATAATAGAACGGAACAATTAGATATGAACGCGCTGCAAATGATTCGCAGCGCAGTTCGGTAATTCGATTTTTATGCTAAAACGCCACGGATAACAGCAACGATTTCTTCAATTTCTTCATTTTTCAAATACGGGCAAATCGGCAGTGAAAAACACCGTGCAGCAACCGATTCGGTCACGGGTAAAGTCATACCATTGCATTCTTCTTTAAACGCATTTTGTTGGTGTAACGGTACAGGATAATAAACCGCGCAGCCGATTTGTTTGGCTTGCAAAGCTGTCATCACGTCATCACGTCTATCGCAAAGCAACGTGTACTGATGATAAACGTGTTCGCCACAACCATCTTCAAACGGCGTTTCGAGTGGCAAATCTGCAAGTAACTGCGAATACAAATGCGCGACACGACGACGTTCTTGATTGTATTTGTCGATATGTTTGAGTTTTGCGCGTAACACAACGGCTTGCATTTCATCTAAACGGCTGTTGTAACCAATGATGTCGTGGTAATAACGCACATCTGAACCGTGATTGCGAAGTTGGCGAATTTTTGCCGCCGCTTTATCGCAATTTGTGGTCGCTAAACCGCCGTCACCAAACGCGCCTAAGTTTTTGCTAGGGAAAAAACTAAATCCTGCTGCATGACCGATTCCCCCCGTTTGTTTACCATTAACGGTCGCGCCAAACGATTGGCAACAATCTTCAATCAACTTCAAATTGTGTTTTTCACAAATGGCTGAAATCGCGTTCATATCTGCGGGTTGACCAAACAAATGCACCGGCATGACGGCTTTGGTTTTTGGTGTAATCGCGGCTTCAATGGCTTTTGGGCAAATATTAAACGTGCGCGGGTCAATATCGACAAACACTGGAATTGCGCCGACATATTTAATCGCTTCGGCGGTCGCAATAAACGTAAATGGCGTAGTAATGACTTCATCGCCTGCTTTAATGCCTTCGGCAATTAATGCCAAATGCAACGCATCTGTGCCAGACGCTACGCCAATTGCGTGTTTTACGCCCAGATATTCTGCCGCTTCGCGTTCAAAGGCTTGAACATTTGCGCCTAAAATAAAACTGCAATTTTCAATTGTTTCGGCTAAACCGCGTTCGACTTCGTCTTTAATTTCGGCGTATTGCGCCTTGAGGTTGACCATTGGAATCATGGTGATTAGTTTTCCTTTAGTTTAATAATTGTGTAATTTGAATGGCTGTCGCTAACGCTAAACGCGCAGCATCGCCTGTGACTAATGGTTGTTTACCGGTTTGAATGCAATCGACAAATTGTTGAATTTCAGCCATCAACGCGTCGCTGGTTTCAAAAGTGGCTTCTTCACTGACAATTTCAGGTACGCCAGGGAACATTTCTTTGTCGCCAGTGTGATACTTTTGCAAAATTCGATTTTGAAAATCGACGGACGCATACGAACTAGGTCTAAATAAACGCATTTTACGTTCGAGTTTCATGCTGATACGGCTGGCGGTGACATTCGCTACGCAACCGTTTTTAAACGTTAAACGCGCATTTGCAATGTCAGTGCCTTTTGTTAAAACAGGCGTACCACTCGCATCGATGCGTTCAATTTCAGAATCAACTAACGCCAAAATAATATCGATGTCGTGAATCATTAAATCTAAAACGACGCTGACATCATTGGCGCGTGGATTAAATGGCGACAAACGGTGTGATTCAATGAACAACGGTTTTTCGTCTTTATCAAGTGCGAGAACGGCGGGATTGAAACGCTCTAAATGCCCGACTTGTAAAATCAGATTTTTTTCTTTTGCAATCGCAATCAATTCGTCAGCTTGTTCAACCGTTGTTGTAATCGGTTTTTCGATTAAAACGTGTGAACCGGCATTTAAAAAATCTTTGGCGACCTGATAATGCAACGTAGTTGGTACGACGATGCTGACAGCATCAACATTACCTAAAAGTGTGCTGTAGTCTGTGAGAGCTTGTGCGCCATGTTTTTCAGCGATGGTTTGTGCGGTTTCTGGGTTTATATCCACAACAGCGACTAATTCACAATCTGGCAAGTTTGCATATTTTTCAGCGTGAAACTTACCTAGATAACCTGTGCCGATAACGGCGCATTTTAATTTTTGCATTTAAAAATCCTTAAAATAATTCAATCTCCCCAACATCGTCAGATTCGCTGGCGACTAATTCGGGAGTTAATTCATAAATCACAACTTGATTTCGTCCGTGTTCTTTGGCGTAGTAAAGGGCTTTATCTGCCCGATCTAAAAGCATGCTTGGCATTGCGGATTGATCAATGTGTGTCACACCAATACTGACGGTCACTTTGCCCACTGTTGGGAAATGATAGGCTTCAACGGCTGTTCGAAAACGATTAAATGCTGCCATTGCCATGTCTTGGGTAGCTAAATTTATAACCACCACAAATTCTTCGCCGCCAAAACGGAATAGAAAATCGTTATAACGAAATTTTCTGCCCATCATTTGACTAAAAATGAGTAATACTTCATCACCATACAAATGTCCGAAGTTATCATTCACTCGTTTAAAATGATCGATGTCAAGAATCGCAAGCCATGAGCTTTTGTCATGTATTTTGTCGATGATAGGCTTATCACAATAATGCTGACATACTTGCATCAATCGAGCATCAAGCGATTGGCGATTTGGTAAGGTCGTTAAGACATCGCGCTCTTTCGCATCGTGTAAAACGACTAAATTTTGATAAACCTCTCGCAGACTTTGCAAAATATCCAACGCATCGGAATCTAGTTTCCCTTCAACCAACACGGCGCGATCGGGACCATTACCGCCTTTGACTGTTAAAATTGCCCATGGATAAAAACCTTGCTCATCCTTCTCACCTGTAGAAACACCAATAACATGGTCTACACTGCTGACTTGTGCGTTATCTTCGGCATCATCTTCTTTAGTAAAATCGAGCGGAAAACGTCGGATTAAACGCTCATCGATGATTTCTACATCGGAAATTTTGCGTTTATGATTGTAAATTTCATAGCCACTTACCTCGTTGATATACGCATTTTCTTTGAGTATGTTTAAAAATTCATGGGTAAGGGATTGATAATCTTGTTGCGCTGATAATCGTAGCATCCACGAAAAAACTTGCTTTGCGGCTAAAAAATTCATAATTTGATATTTTCAACAAAAAAGATTTTCAGAATGGCGTTATTGTAGCAGTTATCCTGTTTGTTGCGTGTAAATCCACGCATTTGTCGGAGTGGAATCTGTGCAATGTGTGGCAAGTAAGCGTGAAAATGTATCTCTAGAAATTTCTTCCGCGCCTAAACTGACTAGATGTTCACTATAAACTTGGCAATCAATGAGTTGAAAATCCCATGTTTGTAATTGTTTAACACAATGTGTAAAAGCAACTTTTGACGCATCGGTTTGGGTATGAAACATCGATTCACCAAAAAAGATTTTTCCTAACGCAATGCCATATAAACCACCAACTAATTCACCATCGCGCCACGTTTCCACAGAATGCGCGATACCTTCACGATGCAATTGTGAATAAGCGCGTTGAATATCATCCGTAATCCAAGTGCCTTCTGCATTCACACGCATTTCAGCACATTTTGCAATGACCGAATCAAAGGTTTGGTTAAACGTCACGACAAATTTATTTTGCCGCAACGTTTTTGCCAGTCGTTTGGACGTCACTAATTTTTCAGGAAATAACACCAAACGCGGATTTGGCGACCACCATAAAATTGGTTCGTCGCCACTAAACCATGGAAAAACGCCATGTCGATACGCATTCACCAACCGTTCACTTGATAAACAACCACCTACAGCAAGCAATCCATTTGGTTCGTGCAACGCATTACGCAAGGGAGGAAAGGGTTGCTGTGGATTTGAAGCATCGAGGAGGGTGAGTTTCATGAGGGCTTATTTTTCTAAAAACTTTTCGACATCTAACGCCGCCATACAGCCAGCACCGGCGGAAGTAATAGCTTGTTTATAAACAGAATCCATCACGTCTCCAGCAGCAAATACGCCTTCAACGCTTGTGGCAGTCGCATTGCCTTCAATTCCACTTTTTACTTTGATATAACCGTGTGCCATATCGAGTTGACCGGCGAAAATTTCAGTATTCGGTGTGTGTCCAATGGCAATAAATACGCCGTGTACATCGATTTCTTTCGTTGAACCATCTTGCGTATTTTTAATACGAATACCGGTCACGCCCATGTCGTCGCCTAATACTTCATCAAGTTCATTAAACCATTCGATAACTACATTGCCGTTTTTGGCTCTTTCTAATAATTTGTCCGCGAGAATTTTTTCAGAACGGAATTTATCGCGGCGGTGAATGACAGTCACTTTTGAAGCAATATTTGATAAATATAACGCTTCTTCAACTGCTGTATTGCCGCCACCGATGACAGCGACGGGTTTATTACGATAGAAAAAACCATCACATGTCGCACATGCTGAAACGCCACGTCCTTTAAAGGCTTCTTCAGATTCTAAGCCTAAATATTGCGCGGATGCACCTGTAGCAATAATTAACGCATCGCAAGTATAGCTACCATTGTCACCGGTTAATTTAAACGGGCGTTTTGACAAATCGGTGGTGTGAATATGGTCGAAAATAATTTCAGTCGCAAAACGTTTGGCGTGTTGTTGCATCCGTTGCATCAATTCAGGACCTTGCACACCTTCCACATCGCCGGGCCAGTTATCGACTTCTGTTGTCGTAATTAACTGACCGCCCTGTTGCATACCGGTAATAATCACAGGATTTAAATTGGCACGTGCGGCGTAAATGGCAGCGGTATAACCTGCTGGTCCTGAACCTAAAATTAACAATCGACAATGCTTGCTATCGCTCATGATAAATCTCCAAAAGAAAAAGAATTAGGTAAACCGGTGGAATTATGGCGTTGAAATAGCGATTGGTAAATGTTTATTACGCTATAATCTGCGCCACATTTGTTAATTATTGAGTAAAAAGGAGAATTACAGTGGGTAAAAATTATGATGATGTACGCCAAAATTTAATTTCGATGTTAGAAGAATTAGATGAGCGTTTAACGACCATTACGCAAGATGTTCGTCACGCAGATGAAAACTTG
>DALYHZ010000105.1:0-5801 GCA_031970635.1 Methylococcaceae bacterium
GTCTAGCGGTGTTTAACACTTCGATATTGTTTTGATACGAACGTGATGCAGACATCATGTTCGCCATTTCTTCAACGGTATTTACATTAGGTTTAAAAATATAACCATCTTTGTCTGCCATTGGATGATTTGGCGCATATTCCATCACGGCAGGTGCTTTACTTTCCACCACACCACGGATCTCAACTTTACTCGCCGCATTTTCTGCGTCAATGACATTTTTTAATTCTGCGCCAAAAACAGGTTGTCTTGATTTATAAACGCTGCCTTGACTACTGCTAACACTATTCGCGTTAGCTATATTACTGGCGACTAAATTCAAACGCAGTGACTGTGCGTTCATGCCACTGCCGGCAATATCAAAAATGTTTAATGCTGACATTAGACTTGTCCTGTAAATGCAGAAGTTAGACCTTTAAATTCACCGCTTAACCATTGCAATGTGGTTTGATATTGCAAGGAGTTTTCGGCATATTTAGCCTGTTCAATATGTTCTTCAACGGTATTACCATCAAGCGAGACTTGATTGGGATTACGATATTTTAACTGAGCCCCAAAAAAAGGCTGTTCTGGCGCAAAATGTCCTGGTTGCGTATGTGCAAGCAATGTTGGCTGTGGCATGGTTTTTTTCAAAATCCGTGAAAAATCCAAATCTCGCGCTTTAAAATTCGGTGTATCAGCATTGGCGAGATTTGCCGCCAAAACCTCACTGCGTTTTTCGCGTAATGCTAAGAGCTTTGGTCCATTGCCAAGCGCGGCATCAAAATTTATTGCCATGATAATAACTCCTGAAAATATTTTACACTTAAATTATGCACATAATATGCCAGAAAATCTTAATCAATTAAAATCAACTCATTAGTAATTTTGGCACTTCCCGTCAATCTGTTTATCGTCATAAATGCTTTAAAGTTAAGTATTTTTTAATCTTTATTTTGATTTGATGTATTATTTTTTGACGTGCTATTTGCAACATATGATGTCAAAAAAATGTCAGTAAGTATCTGAGGTGTGATAGGTGAATCGACATTTCTTAAATTTTATGCAGGAAATATCTTATTTAATTTATTTGGCATTAAATATGCTTGTTTACAACAAAGCGATTACATTAACAACTAACCAAGACTTTTAACTTATGTTCAGATGGATGCTAATTTTTGCCTATTCATTGGTAACAATGAATGCTACTCATGCCGAGCCACAATGGCAAACACACGAATCGATTTATGAAGTGGTTAAAAGTTACGTTGCCCACAATATCAATACCACTGCCGAGTATGAAATCAATGTGGTGCCGTTAATTGATCGCTTGAATCTACCATTATGCCCACAATCTATACAGGCTTTTGCGCCAAATTTACCCAAGGCAGGGAGGATGTCAATTAACGTGCGTTGTAATGGTGATAAAAGATGGTCGATTTTTGTTTCAATAACCATTACACCTTTTGAGAACGTTGTTGTTTTGACACAAGCGTTACAGCGTGGTGAGCAAGTAACAGATCGGCATCTCACACTAGCGCGTAAAGATGTATCACAGTTGCATGATGCTTATCTGACACAGATAGAGTATGCAATAAACAAACAAATGGCGCGTAATTTAGGGGCTGGATCAATTGTGACAGCAAAAGATTTTATCGAACCTAAATTAGTTAAACGAGGCGAACGAGTGTTGATTACTTCTGATAGTGCAGGTATAGCCATTAAAATGAATGGTATAGCTCAAACTGATGGCAGTAAAGGACAGGTGATTCGTGTTAAAAATCAAAATTCAGAAAAGATTATCAATGCGACAGTTACTGATGTTGGGCAGGTAAGTGTGTCTAAATAACAATGTCATACATGATAATTGTGTAAATTTGGTTAAAGAATTTCTTTGCCTTGCCGATACGTCTGTTTATCATACAGACACTTTAAGGAGCTCGGCATGGCTATTGAATTGATAAAAAATGGTGGGGCGGTTTCTTCCCCTTTTAGAACATCACCTAAACAAGGCGACACGACCGAAAACGTTGAAATTCCGGTAACTGACGCAAAAGTTGGGGTACGCAGTGACAGTGTGATCATCACTAATACGGTGACGCAAATTAAAAAAAGTATTGAATCATCTACGGAGTCTGATGCGAATGTTGAACGATTAGCACGCATTAAAAAGGCTATCGAAAATGGTACTTATGAAATCAATCCTGATCGGATTGCTGCGAAAATGCTTCAATTTGATTTTTTAGGTCAAGGCAACAGTACATAACTTATGATTGAACATACATATCCAATTGCAGAACAGTTAATTACTAACGCGTTGCAACTTACGCAACGACTTTATCAACAGCTGACCCAAGAAGCGGATGGTTTAGTTCGATCACCGCAATCTGGGTTTATCAGTACCGTAGCAAATAACAAACGGGATTTGGTAACGCAATTGGATTTGTTCAATAAACAGTTAGAACAAATTTTAGCAACTGAACAACTACCCCATTCTCAAGACGGTATTAACACCTATTTTCAAATGGCAACAATTGCTAATTTGTCAACAGACACGCTAAAAGCGAATTGGGAACAGTTGATGCGTTTATGTAATGACTGTAGAAATCTAAACGAACAAAATGGTGCAAGTATTGAGATTTTGGCACGCCACAATAAACGTACGTTACATATTCTTAAGGGGAAATCTGAGGTCGTGACCAGTTATGGTCGAGATGGCGCGGTTATCAGTGACTTTCAAAACAGTACATTGATTTCGGTTTGACGCGTTAATCCCTTTTTGATTTATGTTAAACTTATCACTGTGCCGCCTCGGTAGCTCAGTTAGGATAGAGCGGTCTCCTCCTAAGAGACAGGTCAGTGGTTCAATTCCGCTTCGGGGCGCAAGTCCGATTTTTTCTGTAATAAATTCAAATACCACATTTCACAGTTAAAAATCCCAAAGCAGTGTGCTATAGTCACACCTAATGAGAATGATTATTGATAAGTAATCGTTCTATTTTGACTCATTTACGTTGAAGTGTGCCTTATGTCTACCAGTTTAAAAGATTTGGCTGTCGGTGATACCGGAAAAATTACGGGATTTGATGTTACAGGAAAAGCGTATCGGAAACGTTTACTCGCGATGGGATTAACACGAGGTACGGAGTTTAAAATCACTCGTTTTGCACCGCTTGGCGACCCGATTGAAATTAAATTACGCGGTTTTTCACTCACATTGCGTAAAGATGAAGCCGCTTTCGTATTGGCGGAATTAGTACCATGAAAAAGGAGTTTATCGTCGGCATTGTCGGTAATCCAAATTGTGGCAAAACTACGTTATTTAACGTTTTAACCGGTTCAAAACAATACGTTGGTAATTGGGCTGGCGTGACGGTTGAAAAAAAAACCGGCGAATATTTTTTTTCAGATAAACACATTCAATGCGTTGATTTACCGGGTACTTATTCATTGGAGTCGTCCGATGATAGCGTCTCACTCGATGAAAAAATTGCGCGTGATTATGTTGCCTCTCGCGAAGCAGATTTAATTATCAACATCGTCGATGCTTCCAACATTGAACGTAATTTATATCTCACCGCTCAACTGATTGAAATGCGCGTCCCCATGCTGGTTGTTTTAAATATGATGGATGCGGTCAAACAGCGCGGCATTAAAATTGACATCGACGCGCTTTCAGAACAATTAGGGTGTCCAGTTTTGGCGATTTCTGCGGCAACCAAACAAGGTATCCCCGCGTTAAAAAACGCTATCAATCAAGCTGTCACGCAACAGTCTATTCCTCATGCGCCAATTCATTACATTCCCGAAGTTGAAAACGCCATTGGCATTTTGATGCCGCAATTAACGGAAATTTCTAAAAATTATCCCTGTGATTGTCGCTGGTTAGCGATGCGTTTATTAGAGAGTGACACGCTTGCTCAAACTATCGCTGGTGAGGAATTATTGCCTTTCGTTACTGAATTGCAACAGCGCGTTGAAAGTGAAACCAATGACGAAATTGATATTTTAGCCGCTGATGCGCGGTATGAATTTGTGAATCAATTAACCAAACAAACGGTTTGTAAATTGAGCGAAGTAAGTCGTCATACGAGTGAAAAAATCGACCGAATTGTATTGAATCGCTTTTTAGGGATTCCGATTTTTCTATTGGTTATGTACGCGATGTTTTTATTTACGATTAACATCGGCAGTGCATTTGTTGATTTTTTTGAGCAAGCGGTTGGCGCATTTTTGATTGATGGTTTCAGCATTTTGTTGACCAGTTATCATTGTCCCGATTGGCTTAACGTTTTATTGACGCAAGGCATCGGTGGCGGTATTCAAGTGGTGGCGACGTTTATTCCAATTGTAGGTTTTCTATTTTTATTTTTATCGGTGTTAGAAGATTCTGGTTACATGGCACGCGCGGCGTTCGTTATGGATCGGTTTATGCGTTTTTTGGGACTTCCTGGAAAAGCCTTTGTGCCAATGATTGTGGGTTTTGGTTGTAACGTTCCAGCGATTATGGCGACGCGAACGCTTGAAAATCCGCGTGACCGAATTCTAACAAACCTGATGAATCCGTTTATGTCATGCGGCGCACGTTTACCGGTTTACGCGCTGTTTGCGGCGGCATTTTTTCCTGTTAACGGGCAAAATGTGGTGTTCAGTTTGTATTTAATCGGCATCGGTGTCGCTATTTTGACGGGCTTGATTATGCGAAATACGCTGTTCAAAGGTGAAACTACCCCGTTCATTATGGAATTGCCGACTTATCATCTGCCCACGTTGCAAGGTGTATTCATACGCACCGGCGATCGCTTAAAGTCATTTATTTTGAATGCTGGCAAAATCATTGTACCGATGGTTTTAGTTTTGAATTTTTTAAATGCGTTGGGAACAGATGGTAGTTTTGGACGTGAAAACACTAACCAGTCGGTATTAAGTGAAATTGGACGAAAATTAACATTTGCCTTTGAACCGATGGGAATTTCTGAAAACAATTGGGTGGCAACAGTTGGTATTTTTACCGGTGTACTTGCAAAAGAAGCCGTTGTCGGAACCTTGGACGCGCTTTATGGGCAATTAGAATCATCGGATATGGCGATTGAAAAGTCCGAATTTGATTTACAAAATGCCTTACTTGAAGCCTGTTTGACTGTGCCAAAAAATTTAAGTGACGTAGCAAACCGTTTACTTGATCCATTAGGTTTAAATGTGGGTGAATTAAGCGATGCTAACGTCGCGGCAAGTGAACAAAATGTGAAAATGGCAACTTTTGACGCGATGCAACACAGTTTTGACGGGCAAACTGGCGCGTTTGCCTATTTATTATTTGTTTTACTCTACACGCCTTGCATTGCAGCGACAGCGGCAATTTATCGCGAAACCTCCGCCGGTTGGGCTGCATTTACTGTTGCTTGGACAACAGGAATTGCTTATTTAACCGCTACACTTTTTTATCAAACTGCTACGTTTTCCGCGCATCCTGAAAGCTCATTGACATGGATTTTAGGTTTAATTACTTTGTTATTCACAGTGATTTTTGAATTTTGGTTACGCGGTCAACGCGAGGCGAAACAACATGATTTTGTCTGATTTGCGGCATTATCTAAAAGAACGTCAAAGCGTGTCGTTACATGATTTGATGTTGCATTTTGACATTGATGCCGAAGCTGTGCGTGGCATGTTGCAAATTTTGATGACGAAAGGCTACGTCCAAAAAACTAACGCAAACCAAGCATGCGGAACAAGTTGTTGCAAATGCGATAGTACGTTAATTGAAATTTATGAATGGTTAAAACAATAAATTCCCGTCAATGAAATCGATGGTTAATGGT
>DALYHZ010000105.1:5811-8483 GCA_031970635.1 Methylococcaceae bacterium
AGATTATGTGCATAATTTTCATGCGTCACTGCTTTTTATAATGAGCCAATTTCTATTTTTTCGTTCCGCTTTATCGCGCTACATTTTTGTAGTTTCCCTGTCGTTGCAAACTTTTGCTTACGCCGAAGATTTCTCGCCGTTCTCCGTTTCATCAAATACCACGATTCCTCAAGAAATTAACAAAATTGTGAGTGTAAAGCAGGATGCGCTACTTGCTCGCGCGAATTTTGAAAATCGTGCCGAAGACGTTGATGCACTTTATAAAGCTAATAATTACGAGCCACTTTGGTTGGGAAATTCGCAATCTGAAAAAAATATTGCTGATGTGCTGGCATTGCTTTCAAATGCCGCTGCGCAAGGATTAAATGCTGAAGATTATTCGGCTACTGAGCTACAGCAAAAATTACCGTTTATTTTGCTTTTAAAACCCGAATCTACGACGGATTTAGCGTTGTATGACGCGGCGTTGACTGTTTCTTTGACACGTTTTTTACATGATATTCATTATGGGAGAGTTAATCCGCATAGCTTGAATTTCAATATCAAATTACGCACGCAAAAAAGTCTTGATTTACCACAGCTTATTAAATCATCTATCGCAGAAGGTAGCGTGTCACAATTAGCCTTAAAAGTTGAACCGAATTTGCAGCAATATCGGCAACTGCGTTCGGCATTGGCAACGTATCGTGAATTAGCAAATGCGCCTGTTACGGAAAAATCGCGCAAAGGTAAAAATAAAAAAGTAGTTAATTCATTTGAGCGAATCACAAAAATCGAATTAGCAATGGAGCGTTTACGCTGGTTGCCTGAAATGACGGCGGGACAATCGATTATTGTCAATATTCCTGCATTTCAATTATGGGCAATTGATGCCACCGAACAAAGCAATACGCCGGTTTTAAATTTAAATGTTGTCGTGGGTAAAGCGGCTAAAAATCAAACGCCGATTCTGATGGCAGACATGCGTTATGTCGAATTTATGCCGTATTGGAATGTGCCGCCGAGTATTTTGAAAAAGGAAATCATGCCTAAACTTGCGGCAAATCCGAATTATCTTGCCGGACAAAATATGGAAGTTGTGTCGTTGAAAAATGGGGGCATGCGCGTTCGCCAACGTCCAGGTGGCAAAAATGCGTTAGGGCGAATTAAATTTATTTTTCCAAATCCCGAAGGTGTTTATTTGCATGATACGCCATCGAAATCCTTATTTGGTCGTTCGCGACGTGATTTTAGTCACGGTTGTGTACGCGTTCAAAATCCAAGTGAACTCGCGCAGTTTGTATTGAAAAATCAAGAAGGTTGGACGCAAGACCGTATCGCAAACACGCTCAAAACTAATGAACATCATCAAGTCAGTTTGAAAACGTCAATTCCTGTTTTATTCTTTTATAGCACCGCGTTTTATGAACAGAACGATAAGTTGACGTTTTACAACGATATTTATGGACATGATGCGACGTTACTTGCCGCATTAACAAAAGTGGGCGATGTGCCAGATAGCGCGTTAATTGGTCGTGAACCTGAATTGCCTAGCGAGCCTTTGAACACACCCACACTTGAACCCGATGACAGCCAGATGTTTTTAGTGCCGCCGCAAGCTCATGAACCGTTGACCCCGTAGTCATCACGTCATCGACGAGCGCGACATGTTTGGCTTTAAATTTTGGTGAAACCGAGAACGCATCTTTAATATTTTCATTGCGTTGCTGGGCATTTAATCCGACTTGATGGGCGGTATCTCGATGGCGAGTACAACTGTGAACATCTAACGGCAATTGCAAATGTTTAGACAGAATGCGAGCAATTTCAATCGATTGATTAAAGCCACGTTCTCGATAACGATTTTTATGCAATGGCACGGGAATAATACAATCGGGTAATTCTGCCGTGTGTTGCAAATAATCGGCGAGTAAATTGCCCAGTAATCGCGCACTGGGTTGATGATTGTGAAATTTGAGCTGGATAATTAAATGGCGAATAGCGCGAAGATGCACAAATGGCGCAAGCGTTTCATCAAACGCCGGTGGATTTAATAAACAATCAGGACACAATATCGTTGAATGTGGCGCGTTAAAATCACTTGCACAACGATAACAGCGTGGTGAATTGCGCGGTAAATCTGCATAACACGCCGCGCATAAATCCCGATTTTCAACGCCCTTATCGCCGCACAAAATACAACGCGGTGGAAAAAGGGCGTTTTGTATCATTTTAATCATATTTTTCGCGCTCTGCGCTTAACAGGAGTTTTAGTTTAATGTCCGATTCAACCGCTACAAAAATTCGCCACGATTGGCAAGTTGACGAAGTTTTAGCGTTATACGCGCTGCCGTTTAATGATTTGTTATTTAAAGCGCAAACCATTCACCGCGAAAATTTTAATCCTAATGAAGTGCAAATCAGCAGTTTATTAAGTATTAAAACGGGGTCATGTTCGGAAGATTGTGGTTATTGTCCACAAAGTGCGCGGTATGATTCAGGCGTAAAATCTGAACCGCTAATGCCGATTGATGAAGTGTTGCAAGCGGCGCAACTCGCAAAATCACAAGGGGCTTCGCGTTTTTGCATGGGCGCAGCGTGGCGTAAACCTAAAGATAAAGACATTGAGCGTGTGGTTGAAATGGTGCAAGGCGTGAAGGCATTAGGTATGGAAACTTGCGTCACGCTGGGAA
>DALYHZ010000106.1:0-8482 GCA_031970635.1 Methylococcaceae bacterium
GAAGCCATGCAAACGATGCAAACCATGCTCGATAATATTGGTGAAGTAATGGGAAAAGTTTCTCAAGGCGATATTCAACAGCGTGTTCAAGCACAAGGTCGTGGTGATTTTGCTATATTGAAAAATAATGTGAATCTGTCGCTTGATGCCCTCGAAGGAAGTTTAAATGACATAGCTCGTGTTTCTAATGCGTTAGCACAAGGTGATTTAACTCAAAGTATTGAAAAAAATTATCCTGGAACATTTGGTGAAGTGCTTTCAGGCATGAATCTGACAGTGGATAATTTGAAAATATTAGTTAGCCACATTAAAGATTCTAGTGAAATTATTTCTGTAGCATCAAAAGAAATTGCAGCAGGAAATTATGATTTATCGCAGCGTACTGAAGCTCAAGCTGAGAGTTTAGAAAAAACAGCTGCAAACATGGAAGAATTTACCTATACCGCACGTAAAAATAGTGAAAGTGCTAATTATGCTAACGAGTTAGCCCGAATTTCTTCGTCGATTGCGCGCAATGGTGTAACAGCAGTAGGTCAGGTTGTTGCAACTATGGAAGGCATTAATGAATCTTCTGGTAAGATTGTTGATATTATTTCCGTTATCGACGGTATCGCATTTCAAACGAACATTTTAGCATTAAATGCGGCAGTGGAAGCTGCACGAGCAGGTGATCAAGGAAGAGGTTTTGCTGTTGTTGCCACAGAAGTACGCAGTTTAGCGCAACGTGCCGCCGCTGCTGCTGGTGAAATCAAAAATTTAATTGGTGACTCTGTAGATAAAGTTCATGAAGGTCGTCATTTGGTAACAAAAGCAGGTAAAACTATGGAAGAAATTTTGAATTCTATCGATGGTGTGACCAATACAATTTCTGAAATCACATCTGCATCTGACGAACAAACAACAAGCATTGAACAAGTGAATAAGGCTTTATCTCAAATGGATGATGTGACACAACAAAATGCGGTGTTAGTTGAAGAAGCCTCAGCGGCAGCAAGATCTCTTGAAGAACAAACGCGTAATCTATCAGCCACCGTTAGTAATTTCAAAATATACTCTTAAAAAAGTACTAAGGAGAAATTAAGTATGAGCAAAATATTGTTAGTAGAAGATGATGAAATGCTTCGTGGCATGTTGTTAAAACATTTGAAGCGTAGAAATTACACAGTGATGGTGGCATCTAACGGTGATGAAAGTTTATCAATGGCCGAATTAGAACAGCCAGATGTCATTTTAATGGATATGAATATGCCTGTTATGGATGGCTTAGAAGCTACACGTCTTCTTAAAAAAAATTCTGCTACGACACATATTCCAATTGTGATTTTATCAGGGCATGTCATGCACGCTCATATGGAAAAAGCAAAATCTCTTGAAGGTGGTGCTGATGATTACGATACAAAACCTGTGGACATAGAACGTTTACTGCGAAAAATTGAAAGAATTTTACAAAAATAATTATTTTAAATGATGCTGCATGTCGTATGTGGCATTTCCCTCATCTTATACATCTTTAATGTGTCATATCCCTTAATCTAAGATTTTCAAATATGATGTGTTTATTTGTATTTTATTGAAAAATAAGCAGATATTTTAATGGCATGTCTTTGGCTATACTGATTAGCAACGCGATACATATTGGTCGCGTCAAAGAAATTTAAGTATCGCTGATTTTTTGAAGGAAAATTTTATGATTAAAGTTAATGCTAAAATGGCAAATTATTTTGTTTCTATACTGGCTGGCAGTTTATTGACGTTTTCTGCCAGTTATGCGGCAACCATTCCTAGTAGTATCAATGCATTTGATAACACAAAGCCAAGTAATACTTTTACTGTCAAAAGTAAAGGCTGGAGTGACTCCGCATTTGGGGATATGGGCTGGACTCATAGTTCTGCTTGGGGAACTTTTACAGCTAAACAAAATCAAAATGTGACTATTAAATTGGTCGCGGCAGATAAGGGTATACATCCTGGCAGTACGGTTTGGTTTCGTGGTGCAAATGATACCGCGCCAGATAATTATGTTGTTGACCATTTTTATCCTCAAAATGCTAATTTCGCTAAATTCGGCGCAACAGATGAAGGAACAGGTGCTAAATTAGGGAATATTGTGATGACTTATGTCACTCATGGTTACGACCAAGACAGTAATACGCTAGCAAAGAAATATTTGAATCCTAAAATAGACAAAGTGGCAGGTCAGTTAATTCTTAATTTTAAAGCACCTTATACTGGTACTTATATGTTTGTCGTAGGTGGATTCAATCCCGATTCAAACATAGACAATACGCTACAATATAAAATCGATACTGCTGTAACCGTTAAGTAATCTCTTCCGCAAATTCGACCGTAGTTTATTGACTACGGCGGATTTTTGCGTGTACCAGTTTTCGTATATCACCTAACTCTCCTCTCAAATAACCGTATAAGTAATACAAATTATGAATAAAAATTATCATTTTTTAGAGCTGAATGTTTTTGCCTTGTTTTTTCTCATATTGTTTACTTGTGAGGTTTGCGCACATGGCGATACACCACCGTCATTGCAAGGCGTAAATATACCTGTTACCGCAGGATTACTTGATGGCAATGATCCGATTGTGATTGACAAAATTGCGGCAATTCAACTTGGTAAAGCATTATTTTGGGATGCAGCGGTTGGAAGTGATGGAATGGCATGCGCATCGTGTCATTTTCATGCAGGTGCTGATGCACGTATTCAAAATCAATTATCAACGGGTTCATTTCATAAAAAATCGACAGGGGCAAAATTTGAAAAAACAGCATCAGGTGCTAAAGGTGGCGTGAATTACACACTCAAAACTAGCGACTTTCCATTGTATCAACTAACGGATCCAGCAAACAAGGATTCTGCCGTATCATTCAATACCGATGATGTCGTATCGTCATCGGGCGTATTTTCACGAAATTTCAGTAAAACAAATTCGAATGATAGCCAAGATGATTGTACTTCGGTTAGTGATAAAATTTTTCATGCTGGTTCATTAAACACGCGCAAAGTTCAAGCGCGTCAAGCGCCAAGCGTGATTAACGCTGCATTTAATTTCCGAAATTTTTGGGATGGTCGCGCCAATAATATTTTTAATGGTGTTTCAGCATTTGGCGTGCGCGATACGAAAGCGAGTATTTGGGTGACGCAAGCAGATGGAACAACCGTAAAACAAGCTATTCGTTTGGAAAATGCGGCTCTTGCTTCACAAGCAGTTGCACCACCACTTAATGATTCGGAAATGTCTTGTACGCAACGTACATTTCCCGATGTCGGTCGTAAATTATTAACTCGTCAACCACTCGCAACCCAAGAAATTCACGCTGAAGATAGTGTGCTTGCGACGTTGCGAAACAAATCCGGTATGGGATTGAACGTCTCTTACGACGATTTGATAAAAAAGGCTTTTGCACCACGCTATTGGTCTGGTAAAGGCAATTTTGGCAAACCCAAAGATACAAAAGCGCTACCTTACAATCACTCCGAAGCTAATTTTTCTTTTTTCTTTGGATTAGCGCTGCAACTTTATCAACAAACACTTATTTCAGATCAAACTGCCTTTGATACTCCCCGTATTGCAGGCACCTATCCACAAATACCTCAAGGCTTAAATGAACATCAAAAAAATGGCTTAACGGTTTTTCTTAACGCACATTGTGCCATTTGTCACAGAGGACCAACATTATCATCGGCCGCACATCCAAATATTTTCAGTGCTGCGGACGCATTTGCGTCATTGCGGCTGGTTAATCGAAAAACCTTAAATGGGGCATTTGAAGGAAAAGGTGTGGCACAAGGAATTGTCGATGAAGGTTATTTCAATACCAGTGTCACGCCAGAAGAAAATGATCCAGGGCTTGGTGGTACGGATCCTTTTGGAAATCCGTTATCGTTTAGTGAACAATATTTACAAAAACTTTTGACAGGGAAACCGTTGATTGATCCGATAATCGTTAATTCATGTGATGTAGATAATCCATTCTTGGCAGATTATAAATATAACGAACTTGTTAATGATCCTTACATTACAGGTAATTGTGATGATCGGGATCTGTATGCAGTGATTCCTAAAGTATCTGTATTAAAAACTGAATTAAAAAAAGCAAATTCGGGCAGAGCATTAGTTGCTGTAAAAGGTGCGTTTAAAGTGCCATCTTTACGCAACGTTGAATTAACAGGTCCTTATATGCACAATGGCAGTTTGTTGACGTTAGAGCAGGTTGTGGATTTTTATTTTCGCGGTGGCAATTTTAAAAATAATGCACACTTTGCAACATTAGTATTCCAACAACCCATCACGACCGAAGAAAAAGCTGATTTAGTGGAATTTTTGAAATCATTTACCGATGAACGGGTACGTTGGGAACGTGCACCTTTCGATCATCCACAACTCGTTATTCCTCATGGTCATGGCACTCGCCCTGATGTGAAAAACTCTAAACAAGCCGAAGATTTATTTTTAACAATACCTGCAATTGGAAAAAATGGTCGTGATGCGAGTTTAGGCGCATTAAAATCTTTTGATAGCTATTTAGCACATTGACAATACGATGACTCTGCCATCAGCGCTGTATCGCACTGAACATATTAAGGTTTTAGAACAGTTCGTTATTCAACGTTGCATAATTTCTGGCTTTGAACTTATGCGGCGTGCAGGTAAAGCGGTGTTCGAGTGTTTGCAAGTACGTTATCCGCATGTGCAAGACGTTGTCGTGTTATGTGGCGCGGGGAACAATGCAGGGGATGGTTATGTCGTCGCGATGTTAGCATTACAAGCTGGGTTAAATGTCGTTGTTTATAGTGTGCCAGACACCGCATTGTTGAAAGGTGACGCTTTAACAGCTTATCAACACTATATTCAAGCACAAGGAAGCGTAAAGCCGTTTTCGATAAAAAACGATATGACAGCGGATTTGTTTATTGATGCGTTACTGGGAACGGGATTAAATCGTGCTGTTTCTGAGGAATACGCACAAGCCATTAACATGATGAATGACAGTTCTGCTGATGTTATTGCCATCGATATTCCATCTGGATTAAATGCGGATACAGGAAACGTTATCGGATATGCCGTTGAGGCGAATGTCACCGTGACATTTATTGGTTTGAAACAAGGGTTGTTTACAGGTTTTGCTGTGCAGTATGTGGGCGATATTGTTTATGCCTCTTTGGATTTACCCGCACAGGCATGGCAAACCGTTACCGCTTCTGCTCAACGTGTATTACAAAAATCCTTACCGCCTCGTTTGCGTTATGCTCACAAAGGTAATTATGGACATGTATTGATTATCGGAGGTGATGTTGGCTATTCCGGTGCGGCGCGATTAGCTGGCATGGCGGCATTGCGTTGTGGAGCAGGTTTGGTCAGTATTGCCACCCATCCTGAAAATGCCGTTGTAATGAATACGATTTATCCAGAATTGATGTGTCATGGCATTCAGTCTGTAGAGCACCTTATCCCATTGTTATCAAAAGCGAGTGTCATCGTGATAGGAACGGGCTTGGGGCAAAGTGATTGGGCAAAAATGTTATTTCATGCCACGTTAGTTACAGATAAACCGCTCGTTGTTGATGCGGATGCGTTGAATTTATTAGCTCAATTCCCTTGTAAAAAAAATAATTGGGTCTTAACTCCACATGTGGGTGAAGCCGCGCGGTTATTGGCTGTTACAACAAGCACTATTCAGACAGACCGTTTTCAAGCCGTACAGGCATTGCAACAACGATACGGTGGCGTGGCACTTCTTAAAGGGGCGGGGACATTGATTGCCTCAGAAAATACATTAGCTGTTTCTAACACCGGTAATGCGGGGATGGCTTCTGGCGGTATGGGTGATGTGTTAGCAGGTGTAATTGCAAGTTTGATTGCACAAGGTTTATCTTTGGAAGATGCAACGCAACAAGGCGTGTATGGACATGGCTGGGCGGCAGATGAGGCTGTTAAAGTCGACGGAGAACGTGGATTATTAGCCAGTGATTTGCTAGGACATTTAAGACGGTGGGTCAATCAATGGGAATTTTAATTTTTATTATCATTGTATTATTTGTTGCAGGAGGATTATTGATTTTGCTGCGTAGCGCGAATAGTCATAAACTCCCTATCAATGTTAAAGCACAACCTTATCGTGATGACGACGATTAAACTTTGAGTGTGAATGTTACAGGTCCATCGTTAATTAACGCTACTTTCATATCCGCCCCGAACTCTCCAAATTGAACGTTGTCGTAAACCGTTAAAACGTATTTTTGTAAATAAGAAAACATTTCGCATCCAAATTCAGGCGATGCTGCAGAAGAAAAACTTGGACGATTACCTTTGTCAGTATTTGCTGCCAGAGTAAATTGTGGCACAAGTAGCAAACCACCATGAATATCACGCAAACTCAAATTCATTTTGTCATCGCTATCTGCAAAAATTCGGTAATTTAAAATACGTTCTATTAACCTCTCCGCAATAGCGACGGTGTCGTTTTTTTCAACGGCAACCAAAGCCATAATGCCCTGTTCAATATTGCCAATTATCTGATAGTTTACTGTCACGCTGGCTTGCGTGACACGCTGAATAATCGTAATCATTTGTTAAATAAATCGGGTAAGAAAAATTCACTGACCAACATAGGTTGCTCAGCGATGCTATATTTTGTACATCGTCCCCACAACGGTATGGTAATTGGCAATAGTTGTTGTAAAGCCGTTGTCCATAAATGCGGTTCAATTCGTGCAATTGCTAAAGGTTTACGTTTTAAACTTGGCTCAGAAAATAAAATTTCCCCTAAGGGTTTTGTGCCTAATCGCGTTAAATTACCTTGTGCGATTTTTAATGTCGCCGCAGGAATAACCGTTCGCGCTAAAATTAACGGCTGTTGATTAGATAATAAAATGACTTCTCGCACCAAGTGATACCGGTATTGAGACGATTTTAAAATGCGACTCTCTGTTAAAAATGGCGTTTGCTGACATTCGAACAATACTTGTACCGTAACATTTTCCCATTGGCTGCGTAACCGTTGAGTGAGGGATTCAGATTCGCGCAACCATGATTGCAAATCAGGCGGTAAGGTTTTACGCACGGCATGATTTGTATGAAGCCAGTGTGGTTCGCATTGAAATAAACGACTATGAGACATTACTAAAACTGGGAAGTTAAAAACGTGTTGAATGGTAGCAAAGAAAAGCTCTATCAGCTACGAACTGTTACAATTTGACGACGGTGGCGATGCACTGAAAATTTAAAATGAATACTGTGAGAAACTTAACAATGCCCGTTATGACAAAATTATTAGAAAAATTACTGCAACGAGAAGATTTAACAGCATCAGAAATGCGTGAGGCAATGCTTTTTTTTATGAGGGGAGAAGCAAGCGATGTCCAAATGGCGGGTTTTTTATGTGCATTGCGTACGAAAGGGGAAACGATTGATGAAATCACAGCCGCCGCCGAAGTAATGTGTGAATTAGCCACACCTATTTTTATTTCTGGTCAGCACATTATTGATACTTGTGGCACAGGGGGCGATGGTGCAAATACATTTAATATTTCCACTACCGGCGCGTTCGTAGTCGCAGCGGCAGGCGGGCAAGTTGCTAAACACGGTAATCGCTCTGTCTCAAGTTGTTGCGGCAGTGCCGATGTGTTGGAATTAGCAGGTGTGAATTTGAGTTTATCACCCGAACAGGTTTCACAATGTGTGGCACATTTGGGAATTGGTTTCTTATTTGCGCCTCGTTATCACGGTGCAATACAACACACGAGCAATGTGCGACATACACTGGGTGTTCGAACATTATTCAATTTACTCGGACCATTGATAAATCCCGCGCAAGCACGTTATCAGCTAATTGGCGTATTTGATAAAAAATGGACTGAGCCACTGGCTCACGTTTTCAAAAAATTGGGCAGTAAACACGTTTTAGTCGTCAGTGCCGAGGAGGGATTGGACGAAATCAGTATTGCAGGTGTTACGCATGTTGCAGAACTAAAAGATGGTGAGGTGTCGTGTTATACGATTACACCTGAGCAATTTGGCTTGTCGCGTGCCAGTTTGGACAATATTACGATTAGTAATGCCGCCGAGAGTTTAACGATGCTTAAAAGTGTGTTGAATAATCAAGAAAGTGTCGCAAAAGATATTGTGTTACTTAACGCAGGGGCAGCAATTTATGCGGCAGATTTGGTTGAAACATTTGCCGATGGCATTGCCAAAGCAGAAGAGGTGATTGCGAATGGCGAAGCGGCGAAAAAATTTGAAGATTTTATTGCGTATACGCAAACTTTTACGTCATGAGTACGCAAATGATTTACCGTTTATTTGAGCAATTGGCTATCGCAATCCCAAAACCGACGACAGAATTGGTTTATAGCAGTCATTTTGAATTATTAGTTGCCGTGGTTTTATCCGCGCAAGCAACCGATAAAGGCGTCAATAAAGCTACCGCCAAGCTGTTTCCGGTCGCCAACACGCCGGAAGCGATATTG
>DALYHZ010000107.1:0-1426 GCA_031970635.1 Methylococcaceae bacterium
AGTCGGCGACATTGTAGGGCAAATTACCCAATCCAGTAATGAGCAATCGGCAGGAATTAACCAGGTTAATCAAGCTGTAGCACAAATGGATGATATTACACAACAAAACGCCGCGTTAGCCGAACAAGCGGCAGCGGGTAGCATGGCAATGAGTGAACAATCTACTCAGATGACGAAATTACTTAGCTTTTTTAAAGTCAGTGATACTGCATCGCAACATCAAAATGCTAGCCCTTCTATAAAATCGATTACTAAACCGAAATCCACTGCCCACGCCCCTTCATCAGCAAGCCATAGTAGTGATGATTGGGAAGAGTTTTAATTTGATAACTGATAACGCCAACTAAATAATCCGCAGGGAATGACAGTCATGACAACCGATGTACATAGTAAACAAATTGAACAATTTTTAACTTTTGAACTTGCCAATGAAGTATATGGTGTAGAAATTTTGAAAGTGCAAGAAATCAGGGGCTGGGAGGCGGTGCGCGTAATTCCCAACGCACCTTCTTTTATCAAAGGCGTATTGAATTTGCGTGGTTCAGTGATTCCTATCGTGGATTTGCGAGAACGCTTTTCGCTTGAACATTGTGAATACACACATAAAACGGTCGTTATCGTGTTGTGTGTCAAACATCACCGCACCGATACATTTGTAATGGGAATTGTCGCGGATGCCGTTTCAGACGTACTTGATATTAAACGTAGCGAAATTAAAAAAGCCCCTAATTTTGGCTCGCAATTAGACACTCGTTATATGCGCGGCATGCACGTTTATAAGCAAAATATGATTATGCTTTTAGATGTCGATAAATTGCTCAATCCCGATGAAGTCGATGACATGGACGCAATTGCCGATTCTGTTTCTTCTAACAGTGATGATGTTCTGTAATGACCAGATTAGTCGCCATTATTAACCAAAAAGGTGGGGTTGGAAAAACCACTACCACAGCGAATTTGTGCCATGCACTTGCTGAATTGGGGAAAAAAGTAACGGTTATTGATTTTGATCCACAAGGGCATTTAGCGGTTTCATTTGGTCTCATTTCACATAACGTGAGCGGCATTGATGCCGTCATGCTCAAAGAAAAAACCATCGATGAACAAGCCGTGATGGTACGTGAAAATTTGCAACTTGTTCCTGCAGGTTCAAAACTTAAAGATGTTGAACAAATGAGTAGCAGTGGCTCGCCGCGTGGCGTTTTGTTGCGTGATGCGTTGCGTGGTCAATTGACGGATCAAGATTTTGTTTTCATCGATTGCCCTCCGTCATCAGGATTACTGGTTGCAAATGCGTTAATTGCAACACGCGAAATTTTAGTACCGATGGCAAGTGATTTTCTTGCGTTGCAAGGCTTGTCACATTTAATGGCTACGGTTAAACGTTTTGAAGGCGCATTGAAAAGACAATATAAACTATCCGTTG
>DALYHZ010000107.1:1459-8480 GCA_031970635.1 Methylococcaceae bacterium
ATCCGTTGTGATTTCACGTTATATGTCTACGCGCCGTATTTCCAGTCAGGTTTTAAATATTTTACTGTCGCACTTTCCAAACCAAGTGTTGTCGACAGTAATTCGTGAAACAGCGTTACTGGCAGAATGTCCAAGTTTTGGACAAACCATTTTGGAATACAGTCCGAAAAGTCGTTCGGCAAGAGATTTCCGCAACCTTGCTAATGATTTTCTTGAAGATAGGGTAATGACACATGACAACAAATAATTTAATTGGTTACGATCCACTAGCATGGATGGATGGCGAGGTTATCGAAGATGAAGTACCGCCCTCCCCCGTAAAAAAAGTAACAAAATCCAGATCCAAATCAAAAACAGAAGAGCCGGTTGCACAGATTGAAGAACCTGTTGCAATCGCCGAACCGAGTTCAGAATTATCGGTCGAGGAAGAAAATGTAGATGCCGCCATTGCTAACGATGAAAGTGTTGAAATGGATGTGACAATTGATGAGGACGGTGATATTGAAATTGCAATTGAGGCTGATGAAGAAGCGCATGTATCTGTTGAAATTTCTATTGAATCGCAACAAAACGATGACGAAGTCATAGATTCCATCGTCAGTGAAGTGAGTGAAGAAACCAGCCAAGAACCAACAGAAGATCCATCTGAAGAAGCCATTGTTGAAGAGGTTGCAAAAGCACCGGAAGAAAAAGTTGAACCACTTATCGAATTAGGTGCAGAAGCCTCAATTAAAAATATTGAAAAACTCTACAGCACCATTAAACGTGCCTTAAACGCGCATAATACAATTGAAATTAACGCATCAGATATTACAACCATCGATACAGCCACATTACAACTCTTAGTTTCGTTGAAAAAAGATGCACCATGTTTGAATAAAACCATTGATATTATTTACCCTTCAACACGTTTTATCGAATCAGCAAAATTATTAGATCTATTGTCAATACTTGATGTAACAGAATCTTAATGTGGAAAATTACCTCAAGGGAAATGTGTTATTGATATGGCTATCGTAGAAAAAGAGCGTGAATTTAAATTTACCGTTGATGATTTCAATGTTTTAAGAAAAATATCAAACGAATATTCTGGCATTCAAGTGCCAGATGAACGTTTTGATATGTTTTATTCTCGCTTATCTAAACGTGTTAGAAAGTTGGGGTTAAAAGATTTCAAGGAATATTGCCAGTATTTGAATCATCATCCTGATGATGAATTTACAGAATTTATCAACGCGATTACGACCAATCTCACCTCTTTTTTTCGCGAACAGCATCATTTTGATTATTTGCGTAATGTTGTTATTCCAGAATTACTCGTGCGAAACAAAGCAACCAAACAAATTCGCATTTGGTCAGCAGGTTGCTCAACGGGTGAAGAACCCTATTCAATCGCAATGACAATGCTGGAAAATGTTCCCGCTGACTGGGATGTCAAAATTTTAGCAACGGATTTGGATACCAACGTTTTACAAACCGCTTCTGACGGTATTTATACGCAAGACCGTATCACAGACTTACCACCTGAAATCTTAAAACGTTGGTTTATGAAAAGTAAGTCATCGCCCAATCACGTTAAGGTGAAAGCCGAATTGCAACAAATCATTCAATTCAAACAATTGAATCTCATGCAAGAATGGCCCATGAAAACGCCGTTTGATATTATTTTTTGCCGTAATGTCCTCATTTATTTCGATCGTGAAACAAAAGCCACGCTGGCAAAACGATATGCTAAACTGTTGGTCAGTAAATCTTGGTTATTTATTGGACATTCAGAATCATTGAATCAGATTTGCGGTGAATTTGAATTAGTAGCAACCACCAGTTATAGAAAAAACATATAAATAAATGAGTCCTAGTCAAATTGATAGACCCTCTATTCGAGGTTTTGATCACGTCAATCGTTATTTAGACAGAGATCACGGTATTGTTGCCGCAAAAATATTACCAGGTGAGTATTACGTTACGTCAGAAAATGAGTTAATTACAACCGTTCTTGGGTCATGCATTTCAGCGTGTGTGCGTGATAAAGAATCAGGCATTGGCGGAATGAATCATTTTATGTTGCCCGAAACCAATGAAGCGAAAATGAAACAAGGTAGTGATGCGCTTATTGGTAATGCAACCCGCTATGGTAATTACGCCATGGAGCATTTAATCAACACGATTTTATCAAACGGTGGTAGGCGTAAAAATTTAGAAATAAAAGTATTCGGTGGAGGCAAAATTATTCCGACTTTAAGTGATGTAGGACAAAGCAACATCAATTTTATTTTGGATTATATTACTCAAGAAGGGTTATTACTTGTTTCTCAAGATTTAGGTGATATTTACCCACGCAAAGTTATTTACTTTCCAAAAACGGGAAAAGTCGGTATGAAGAAAATTCAAGATTTACATAATGACACAATTGCCCAACGTGAACGTCAATATTCAAGAAATATTAAAGATTTGCCTGTCGAAGGTGATGTTGAGTTGTTTTAATTTTTAGAACAAAACGCAAATGAATTTTCCTATTTTCTAGAGTCATATATGAATAAAATCCGCGTTTTGATTGTTGACGATTCATTGTTAATTCGAAAAGTATTAACCAGTATACTCAGTACAGCACCTGACATTGAAGTCGTTGGCACAGCTGAAGATGCTTTTGTTGCACGCGAAATGATTAAACAACTCAATCCTAACGTGCTGACGTTAGACATTGAAATGCCACATATGGATGGTATTACCTTTTTGCGTAATTTAATGCGTTTACGTCCCATGCCGGTTGTCATGATTTCGACGTTAACCGAACACGGCGCAGAAGCTACATTAGATGCCTTGGCGTTAGGCGCAGTCGATTTTGTATCAAAACCTAAAATTAACGCCGAAAACACATTAGCCTCTTATTCAGACGAAATTATTTCTAAAGTGCGTAGTGCCGCTCGCACAAATGTACGGGCAATGACACCGCGTGAACAACCGCCACAAATTGTTAAAGAAGTCGATAACGCGATGCAACGCATTATTTCGGCACGAACCGTGGGGTTTAACAAAATTATTGTGTTAGGTTCGTCTACCGGTGGCACGGAAGCGATTAAAGTCGTCATGAAAAGTATGCCAGCAGACAGTCCGCCGATTTTAATTACACAGCATTTGCCCGCCGCGTTTAGTGAATCGTTTGTTAATCACATTGATTCGATCACCCAAATGACCGCCAGTATTCCCGTACATGGTCAAGTGGTGGAATGGGGCAATATTTACCTTGCACCCGGAACGCATCACATGGAAGTTATTCGCAGCAATAATAAATACATTATTCAACTGCAAGATGGTGAACCCGTTAATCGTCACAAACCCTCTGTCGATGTGTTATTTCATGCAGCGGCAAAATGTGCAGGTGAAAATGCGGTATGCGTTTTGCTTACAGGAATGGGAGCAGACGGCGCAGTGGGAATGCAAGCCATGAAAGCCGCTGGAGCAAAAACGATTATTCAAGATGAAGCGTCGAGTGTGGTTTGGGGAATGCCCGGTGCGGCATTTAAACTGGGTTGTGCCGATCATGTTGTGCCATTGGATGACATTGCCGCTAAAATTTTGACGCTGGTTAAATCCGGTTTGCGCTAAACGAAAAACTGCTCGATTGACCAGCTTAACGCTATTATTTTCAAGTGAAAGAGACACTATGAACAGTCAGACAAAATCACAATTTATTGCCGTTGCCTCGATTACATCGGAATTGAGTGCGGTTATGGTCGTGGCAAAAGAAATTTCTTTAGCTGCTGCGAATGCAAAGGCCATTGCGTTTCGTGCAGGCGATAAAGCAAAAGGCTTTCAACCCATTACCGATTTTATTAACGAATTAGCTAAAGAAACCATTGAGCTAGTCACCAATATTAACGTGTATGCGTTGTTGTTATACCGTTTAACGGTAAATGAATATCGCCGCACAGCCGCTTATAACCGTTTTGAACAAGTGGCAAAACTCGCTGTTGGCGCAGAATACGCTGAGTCGATGCAAGAACCTATCGGTCATGCAAAAACGATTATGCAAGATTGCCAACGCCAGTTTAAACGCGACGTAACGCAATTGTTAGGACAATTAGAAGCCGTTATGCACCACGCGCGTGCGGCGCGAGTTATCGCGGCGAACTCACGAATCGAAGCCTCTCAAGCGGGTGAATATTTGCAAAGTTTACAAGCCGTCGCAGAAAGCGTCGATAAAGCCGCTCACACCATTCATGATAATGTGCAACGGTGTCGAATCGCATTATCGATTTATCGCAATAGTTAAAAAAGAGGAGCATTATTTCCATGAAAATGACCAAGATTTACGAAGGAGCGCACCAATGGGTAATGTTTGGACGCGACGAAAATAAACCCGATAACATTATCGATAGTAATCAATACATTGTTCGCACAGCCAATAAATGTTTGCTACTCGAACCCGGTGGCACCGAATTATTTGCACCGATGATGGCGGCTGTTTTACATCACGCGCCTGTTGAGCAAATTTCTGATTTGTTTGCCTCACACCAAGACCCTGACGTTATTTCGTCATTAGGGTTGTGGGATCAAGCGTTATCGAATGCAAAATTGCATGCCCCTGCCCTGTGGGAAGGTTATATTCGCCATTTTGGTTGTGAATCAATCGAATATGTGCCAATTCCAGATAATGGCGAAACAATTAAATTAGAATCGGTTGAACTGCAAATTATTCCCGCGCATTATCTGCATTCACCTTGTAATTTCCATGTTTATGATCCGGTCGCAAAAATTTTGATGTCTGGCAGCGTAGGTTCAGCATGGGAAAGTGCAAACGCACCGGTATTTGTTGAACGTTTTGATAGTCATGTCGAAAAAATGCGTTATTACCATCAACGTATGATGCCTTCAAATCAAGCGAAACGTGCGTGGATTGACCGCGTGAGAAATTTAGACATCGAAATTTTAGCACCACAACATGGTCGCATGTTTAAAGGCGATGATGTGAAACGTTTCTTAGATTGGTTTGATGCGTTACAAGTTGGCACTGGTGTGTAATTAAAAAATTTTATCCTCAGATATATCAAAAAGCGATGTTCGTCATATTCTGTCGAATATCGCTTTCATTTTTTTCAAATTTCCGCGACGGTTCATGTAATTCCTCTTAACTGTCACATGATGCAAATGTTTTTTTAATTTAACGAACAGAGATTTTTTATGACTAGAATGATTCATTGCGTCAAACTCGGCATAGAAGCCGAAGGTTTAGACACGCCGCCCTTTCCCGGTGAACAAGGTTTAGAAATTTTTGAAAATATTTCAAAAGATGCGTGGCAAGCGTGGTTAAGCAAACAAACGATGCTCATTAACGAAAATCGTTTAGCGAGTTTTGACCCGAAAGCGCGTGCATTCTTAGCTGACGAACGCCGCAAATTTTTATTTGAAGGCAATAATGAAATGCCACAAGGCTATGTTCCTCAACGAATTTAAAATCTCGATTTGAATTTAAAGGTTCAATCGATATTTAAAACTTTTAATGTGTTATTACGCCATACAATCACCTATAAATTTCCATTTTTAAATGTATCTGCATGTATTACAATTTGCGGCGATGTTCTAACATCGTTAAATTGAAATTTAATCAAAATATAGGGTGAATATTATGGCAACAGTAGACTATAAACTGGAAACGCTTATTTTTTCAGGTGCAGGTGCATTAGGATTTGCCTATGCAGGGTGCGTTAATGCGCTTGATGAGCTTAATAAGCTAGATAGCATCACCACCTATGGCGGTAGTTCGGCAGGTTCGATTATTTCTTATGCCTTAGCGTTAGGATATACAGCCTCAGAAGTTGAAGACATCGTTAAGACCACAAATTTTGGCGATTTTCTCCATTGTCCAAGTATTGGTAACTTTGTAAATTTACAGAAAATTTTAACTGAAAAAGGCTATGCTGAAGCACACCCTCTCGAAACAGGCGTAGTAATCGATAGACTTATTAAGCATAATTGCATGTCTGACAATGATGCGGCTAAAGCATTTTTAGATGGGTTGTGTATAAAAAAATACGGTAAGGCTCTCACTTTTCAAGAATTGTTCGAAAAAACCAACAAAAAACTAGTAACAACTGCTTGTGACATTGGTACGAAACAAGAAAAATACAATTCTGTAGATACGACACCATCTATGCTTGTTCAAGATGCCGTTCTTGCATCTATGTCTATCCCTTTTGTTTTCCCTCCTATGAATTTATATGCTAACCAAGATAATTGCGTGGTAGATGGTGGAACATTAAACAATTTGCCTGTTAATATTGGGAAAGGGACTACCAGTTTATATATTGTTATTGGTCAACCCATTACAGATCTTGGCAGTTTTACTGAAACGACTTCTTTTTTTAGTTTTGCACATAATTTAATTGATACGCTGTTAAATAATTCGTATCAATTTATATTTTCAATTCCTGAAGTGGTTGAAAATACCATTCAAATTCCCATTCCAGATGGACTCGGTGCGTTATCATTCAACATGACACCTGCTCAACAGCAATCACTCATCGACAATGGTTACAATGCGACGAAAAGTTATTATTCTTAAACGATAGTTTCCTCTTAAAAATCTTTTCCACGAAATATAAAAACTTTTGCTGAAAATCATTCATGATTTTCAGCATTTGGTTTTACATCAAGCCGATAAAAAAACCATGTTATTTTCCATGTAAGTGCGATTTTCAAGTGTCATGTTGACAGAGTTTGCCCTAGAATGCGTCATGATTTTGAATTAACCCATTTTGTGAGTCATTATGAAAGAACAGTTTGATGTCGTCATTGTCGGTGGCGGTATGGTTGGTGCGGCAGTAGCGTGTTGTTTGGGCGATAGCAGTTTAAAAGTTGCAGTGATTGAGAACGAATTTCCGCAAGAATTTCACGCCGAGCAACCTCACGATTTGCGTGTTTCAGCATTAAGTATTGCCTCGAAAACGATTTTAGAAACAGTCGGCGCATGGCAAGGCGTTGAAAATCGTCGCCTTTGTCCATTTAAACGAATGCGTGTTTG
>DALYHZ010000108.1:0-8436 GCA_031970635.1 Methylococcaceae bacterium
TAAAGCACAATAATAACGATGAAGCCGCCGCGAAAGCCTTTGTGACTAAATTATTTAAAAATGCAGCGGTGTTAGATACCGGTGCGCGTGGTTCGACAACCACGTTTGTTGAACGTGAAATTGGTGATGTGCTGATTACTTGGGAAAACGAAGCGTTTTTAGTGTTACGTCAATTCGGTGCGGATAAATATGAAATTGTCGCTCCATCGCTGAGTATTTTAACTGAACCACCTGTCGCCGTTGTTGAAGATGTTGCCAGAAAACACGGCACAACTGAAGTGGCTACCGAATATTTAACGCATTTATACAGTAAAGAAGGGCAAGAAATTGTGGCTAAAAATTTCTATCGCCCAACCGATCCTGAAATTGCTACTAAATATGCTAAACAATTTCCTAAAATGGAATTAGTCACTATCGATAAAGATTTCGGTGGCTGGAATGTCACGCAAAAAAAGCATTTTGCTGACGATGGCATTTTCGATCAAATCGTCGCGACAAATAAATAGTTTTAAATTGTTTTGTTATTGTTCCTTTCCTTATGCGAATCGCTTTACCCAACAATCGTTTAGGCGGTTGTTGGGCTTTTTGTTACAAGAAAACTATTGAGCATTAACGCCTGTTGAAGAATACGATTTATTGAAACATCTGTTTACAGCATCTCAATTTCCATGTCAGAAATTGATAGGATTTTGTTGTATTCATGTTCGAATTTGGATTTTTGTATTAGCATTTCACCGTTTTCAACATGATTTTCTTTCAATATATTTTCCAAATGACTTGTTGATTCGTACAATTTATCTAAACATAGCATTCCCGAAGAGCCTGTAATTTTGTGAACAACTCTTGATGCCTCATGGTATTGGTTTTGATTGATAAGTTCATTGATTTTATTTACTAATCCTAACTGATTGTGTTCATCTATAAATTTTTTAAGAGATGCTTTGAAAAAATCAGCATCATCTGGGAAATTTATATTCATTTTTTCTACATCGACAAGCTCTTCTATTTTTAATACTTCAACTTCTGCTTTTTCTATCGTATCGATTGCTTCAACTTGAATAGATTTGCCTCTGTATTTTTCAATGTGTTTGCGTAGCGTTTTGATAACAATGATAGGTGCAATCGGTTTTGTCAAAAAATCATTCATTCCTGCGCTAACAGCTCTTTCTTGTTCTGTAGTGGTTGCGCCAGCCGTTAAAGCAATGATAGGAATATCCACTTGTTTTAAATTTTGACGAATCTGAATAGTTGTTTCGCAACCATCCATGTTGGGCATTTGTAAATCCATTAGGATAGCATCATAGTCTTGTTCTGACTTTAGCATTGCTAAACAATTTTCTCCTGATTCACAAACAGTAACAAATGCTCCTTGCTTTTCCAGAATCCGAGAGATCACATCCAAATTGATTAGATTGTCATCAACAACTAACAATTTAACATGTTTTAGCCATTCACTACGTTGCGCTCTAATGATGGTTGAATTTAAAACAAAGTCTAAATTAGAGCCATGCGCTAAAACAGCATTATTGACGGAATTGAAAAGTGTTGATGGCACAATAGGTTTTTGTAAAATGCTATCAATAGCAATGTCCATTATGGCTTTTGATAACTCTGCTTTTTCATAAGCAGTTACCATGATAATTGATGGCATTTTTTGCTCCCCCATTTGTTCTTTAATCATGTGTATTGCACTCACACCGTCTAAAATAGGCATTTGCCAATCTGAGATAATGCAATCGATAATTTGATTTTGTTTCACATAGTAAGCAACTTTATCAACTAATTCTTTGCCATTTTCTACACATTCAACATCCCAGCCAAATTCCCCACAATGTTGAATAAGAACCTTTCTGTCTGTGAAATCATCTTCCGCGATGATGATACGTAGTGGTTGAGTAATGCTGTTAATTCCCGCATGTGGTTTAAATTGCGATTGTGCTATCTCAAAAGGAATTTCAAACCAAAATGTTGAACCAATACCTGATTGACTTTTTAATCCAACATGTCCATCCATCATTTCAGCCAGCAGTTTTACAATTGAAAGTCCAAGCCCTGAACCGCCAAATTTTCGAGTGGTTGAAGTATCGGCTTGGATAAAAGGTTGAAATAATTTCTGTTGATTTTCGGGTGTAATACCAATTCCCGTATCAGTGACTGCAAAATGTAATGTGATTTGTTTGTTTTCTTTTTTTACTAATTTAATTTCTAAATTGACAGAGCCTCTTTGCGTAAACTTTATCGCATTGTTTATGAAATTAACGAGCATTTGTCGCACACGATTACTATCGCCAATTAAAAGCGTAGGAAAATTATCTGTAAGTATAGGAATATGGAATTCAATGCCTTTTTCAGCCGCAATAGCAGAAAACATGACTCTTAAGTCACTAAGTAATTCAGGTAAGAAAAATTCCTGTTTATCAATAGTTAGTTCACCCGCTTCAATTTTAGAAAAGTCTAGTACGTCATTGATTAACGTCAGTAAGTTTTTACTGGCTACTTCAATGGTAGTCAAATCTCGTTTTTGATTTTTATTTAATGTGGTTAATCCTAATAAGTAAGATGTACCAACGATAGCGTTAATGGGGGTTCTAATTTCATGGCTCATTGTGGCTAGAAAAGCAGATTTTGCCTGATTGGCTTTTTGGGCTTGTTTCTTTGTTTCTAATAAATTTTTTTCATAATTATTAATACTTTTTGCTGTTTCAAAAATAAAAAAGCTGAAAAAAACAATCATAGTTACAGTAAACAATGACAAACCAAATTCAAGGTTATACCATCCAGCCTTTTGTCCCCATAATCGAATAAAACTGAAAATAGGAATAAAAATTAAAACCGTAAAAAATAATTTTTTAAAAATAATACCGCTTGAGTTTTTAACAAAAATGTAGCCTAAAAAATTATGTTCTATATCTAACAGTAAAAAACCTATGCCAAAAATAAAAAAACAGAACGCTGTGCTTAATGCAATAGAAAATAATTGATGCTTAACATAAGCTACTTCACCAAATAGATAATTTAAGATGACAACATAAGAAACAATAAGTGGAATAAAAATCAAAAATCGGGCGATGTTTGGATATTTTTTTACAAAAAGCAATGAACTACCACAAAACAAAAAATTAAACGCTGTAATCAGAGACATTCTACCTTTCAAATCAATTGGTAATGTAATCTTTGTTACATATTCAAAAATGACTAAAAGGCTTTCTAACGTGACAAGCACACTTGAAAGATAAAGCATCCTATTTTTTATATTAACAACATCTTCTTTCCTAGATGAGAGCAAATATAATGAAAGAGCAGATAAAACAAATCCTGAGGCGGTTTGAATTTTCATTGAAGCCCATTCAGGATTGATGGCTTTTAAAACATCTTTATCAAAAATCCAACCTGTAAAAACAATTAACGTTACCGCACACATTGAAGCAGAAATTTTCTTTACAAGTCGACTGCAAAGTTCTAGTTGTTGATTTGTTAATGCAATTTCAACGTTGTTTTTTAAAAGATTCATTTTTTAAATTCTTTATTGCGTTGTAAAAAAGTTTTCAAGACTATTCTTTTTTCAGATACATCGACCGTGTTGATGTTTTGATTTATGAAATGCAAGAGGAAGTAGCTCATTTTAATGCAAAATGAATTACACTTTGCACATTAGCTTTTAAATTTTGTCATAAATCCAAAAAACACCATGAATTCTTTTACTGTTGTATTTCTTCTTGTTTTCGCAATTGTCACCGCTACCCAATTTTGGTTAGCCAAACGTCAAGCGGCTTATGTTTTAGCGCATCGTAACGACGTACCGGAAGCCTTTACGCAAACCGTTTCGTTAGCCGCACATCAAAAAGCGGCAGATTACACATTAGCCAAGTCTAAACTCAGCGACCGCGCGTTAGGCGTAGGTTTGATTTTAATTTTAACGGTCTTTGGCGGTATCAATGCCGCATTTGAATTTTGCGCCGCCCGAATTGAATCACCGTTAATGGCAGGCGTTGGCGCAATTGCCTTATTAACGCTACTGATGTCGCTGTTTGAATTACCCGTCAGTTGGTATGGCACGTTTGTTATCGAAGAGAAATTCGGTTTTAACAAAAGCAGTGTTACACAATTTGTTAAAGACGAAGTGATGCAATTAACACTTTCTGCTGTGATTGGTTTGCCAATTTTAACGTTGATTTTATGGATTATGGACAGCGTTGGCAGCAGTTGGTGGTTTTGGGCGTGGGTGATTTTAATCAGTTTTTCGTTGTTAATGAGTTGGTTATTTCCCACAGTCATCGCGCCATTATTCAATAAATTCACACCGATGGAAGAGGGCGCATTAAAAACGCGCATTTCCGGTTTATTGGAACGTTGCGGCTTTAATAGCCAAGGCATTTTCATCATGGACGGTTCAAAACGTTCCGGTCATGGCAATGCGTATTTCACCGGTTTAGGAAAAAGCAAACGCATCGTGTTTTTTGATAATTTAGTTGCTTCACTCGATGAGGAAGAATTGGAAGCGGTTTTAGCGCATGAATTAGGGCATTTCAAATGTAAACACGTTGTTAAAATGCTGATTACTACGTCGATTACCAGTTTAATCGGGTTAGGTATTTTAGGTTGGTTGATTCAAAAAGACTGGTTTTTTAATGGCTTAGGCGTTGAACATGGCTCGAATGCGGCGGCGTTATTGTTATTCATGTTAATTGCGCCGATTTTCACTTTTTTCTTACAGCCAATTAGCGCGTATTTTCAACGCAAATTTGAATTTGAAGCCGATGATTTTGCCGCTCAACACGCGCAAGCCAGTAAATTAGTTAGCGGCTTAGTAAAATTGTACGAAGAAAATGCTAGCACGCTTACGCCTGACCCATTATTTGCTTCATTTTATTACAGTCATCCACCCGCCGCTGTTCGTATCGCCCATTTATCAGCAGCGAAATCAGCATGAGTGAAACGCTCGAAGGTTTAGTTATCGCACATTTAGGGCAGGGCATCGCCGTTGAACATAACGGCGATATTATTTTATGTCAGCCATTGCGAAAATTGGACACCGTGACGGTCGGTGACAAAGTGTTATGGTCACTCGTCGCGCCTGAACAAGGACGTATCGAAACCATTTTGCCACGCCGTTCGGTTCTCGCTCGTCCATCACGCAATGATAAACTTCGTCCCGTTGCGGCAAATATCGATAATATTTTCGTCGTATTTGCCGTTGAGCCGTATTGTGATTTTTTATTGCTAGACCAATATTTGGCGATTTGTGAAAACCGAAATTTTCGCGCTTCTTTAGTTTTAAATAAAACGGATTTGCCGCTTTCTGCCGAAATTGAACAAGAATTGGTACATTACGAACGTTTGGGTTACACGCTGTATCGAGTTTGCGCCAATAACGTGGACAGTTTAACCGAACTCAAACACGCCTTGCGTGGGCAAGTGAGTATTTTTACAGGGCAATCGGGCGTAGGGAAATCGTCATTAACCAATGCCTTAATTCCTGATAAAAAATTAAAAACCAATACGGTTTCTGCCACGACAAAACATGGTCGTCATACCACCACCGCCGCAACGCTTTATCATTTGCCCGAAGGCGGCGATTTAATCGATTCGCCCGGTGTCGCCATTTTCGGTTTAGCGGATATTTCGCATGGACAATTAGCGCAGGGTTTTCGAGAATTCCAATCGTTTTTAGGGCAATGCCAGTTTAACGACTGTAACCATAATCAAGATAAAGGCTGTGCAATTCGTACCGCCGTTGAAACTGGCGAAATTCCTACGTCGCGTTATTTACGTTTTTTAAAATTACACGAAAAAATGTAGCGTTATTTTGAGTTTAAAAATGACAATTGTCCTTATCGAATTTACGCATAACTCTATCGAATAATACTGTTTTATTTCGACATAAACCTTCTTTACTATGTCACCCAGAAAAGTTTCATAAAAAATCAGGGTGAGTCATGTCATTACAAAACATTAGCCAATTAGAAACCAAAGTGACACATTTGGAACATTTGCTTTCCGACGCACCATTGACCATTTACACCCGAAAGCCATTCGACAATTTCTCGATTACGTTTATTTCTAATAGCGTAGAAAAACTGTTAGGGCATACAGCGCAACAATTTACCGACACGCCTAATTTGTGGTTAGAAAATATCCATCCCGATGACAAAGAACATGTGGTTACGAATTTGCACCGCGTTTTATTAGGTGAACCGATTATTCATAAATATCGCTTTAAAACCCAAAATGGCGAATGGAAATGGATACGCGATCGCGCAAAATTGATTACTAACAAGGCTACGGGCGCATTACAGGAAATAATCGGCGGTTGGACGGATATGTCTGATTTAATTCAAGCCGAAGATGCGTTAAAACAAAGTGAAAAAAGACATCGACTTTTACTCGAACAAGTTAATGCCGGCATGATTGTGCATACGCTTGATACACGTATTATGGCGTGTAACGAGCAAGCGCAACGTCTTTTTGGTTTAAGCGAAAAAGAATTAGTCGGTGCATTTGCTTCAGATTATGGTCACAGTTTTGTTAATGAAGATGGCACACTCACCGCGTTTGATGATTTTCCAGTTAATCAAGTCATTACGACGCACAAATCGGTTAAAAATCGAGTGCTTGGCATTGAACGCAATGACCTCGATGATATTATTTGGGTGATGGTGAATGCGTTTGCCGAATTCGATAATGTGGATGAGATTTCAACGATTAACGTCATTTTGATTGACATAAGCGAACACGTTAAATCACAAGAAAAAATTCATCGCCTTGCCCATTATGATTCCTTAACGCAATTACCTAACCGTGCGTTAATCAACGAACGCATTGAGCAAGCCATCCATTTTTCATATCGAGAAAATAGAAATTTCGCGCTGTTATTTTTAGATTTAGACGATTTTAAAATTGTGAATGATTCACTGGGACATCACTATGGTGATTCATTGTTGCGCCAAGTGGCGGCACGTTTAGAAGGCAGTTTACGCGAAGTGGATACCGCAGGACGTTTGGGTGGTGATGAATTTGTCGTCATTTTAAGTAATACGAACGCAGACGGCGCAGGTGTTGTCGCGCAAAAAATTGTCAACGCGATTAAAGAACCTTTTAATGTTGACGGGCAAATTCTTTCTATTCAAACCAGTATCGGTATTAGTGTTTATCCTAAAAATGGGCGTGACAGCAACATGCTCACGCGCCACGCAGATATTGCCATGTATCACGCTAAAAATGCAGGGCGTGGACGGTATTGTTTTTTTGATTTCAAAATGAATACGCGTTTTGAATATCGTTTAACCATGGAGCGCGAATTACGCCAAGCTATCGAAGAAGGACAATTTGTTCTTTATTACCAACCGCAAATCGATTTGATTCATCAAAAAATTATCGGCGTTGAAGCGTTAATTCGTTGGAATCATCCGCAACGCGGCATGATTTTACCCGGTGAATTTATTTCAATTGCAGAAGATTGTGGCTTAATTACGCCGATAGGCGAATGGGTATTACAGCGCGCGTGTGAGGATATGAAAACATGGCAAGTGCAAGGATTTAACACGTTGAACGTGTCGGTAAATTTATCATTGCGACAACTACAATCTGGGAATTTATTCAATAAAATCATTGATATTTTACAACAAACGGGGATTGATGGCAGTCTGTTAGAATTAGAACTGACTGAAAATATCATGATGGAAAATCACGCTGCGATGTTGAAATTTATGACGCAATGTAAAGATTTAGGGATTCATTTTTCGATTGATGATTTCGGTACGGGTTATTCATCGCTAAGTTATTTAACAAAATTACCGTTACTTGAAAAATTAAAAATTGATCGTTCATTTATTAACGATTTAACACTTAGTGGCAATGCGAATACCATTGTTGGCGCAATTGTGAATATGGCGAAAATTTTGCGTTTAAATGTCGTTGCAGAAGGGGTAGAAACACAAGCGCAATTAAATTATTTATACGAATGCGGCTGTGAGATCGTGCAAGGTTTTTATTTTAGTCCGCCTGTTGACTACTATGCTTTAACGCAACTTTTACAACATGAAGTGAATACCCATTACGAAACTTTTGATTTTATTGTGTAATAAAAAGCCCCGATTTACATTCACGCAAATCAGGGCTTTTTAATTTAAAAACACAATCTAAATCTGCTTCAAACTGATATTTAACGTTTGAATTCGATAAGCAATTTGACGCGGTGTCATATCCAGTAATCGCGCCGCTTTCGCTTGCACCCAACCGCTTTGTTCTAACGCGGCAATCACCCGTTCACGTTCATCTAAATTTTCATCATGCAAATCTGTATGTTTAACAGCTTGCGTAGGGCGATGCACCGCAACAATATCGGCTTCTAAACCCGTGCTGACAATCACATCACGGTCAATAATGCCATCGGTACTCATAATTGCCGCACGTTCTAAACGGTTTTCGAGTTCTCGC
>DALYHZ010000109.1:0-1828 GCA_031970635.1 Methylococcaceae bacterium
AATCAAACGGATTGCCCATCCTAAAACGCAATCCCCGATTGCCGAAATGATGAAAAATTATATCGTCGGCTTTGATAAATTTGCCGAACCCAAAGGTTTTGGCGCAGAAGTGCTTAGTCGTTATCAATACAAAATCCGAATTAAAGGTAAATCACCACAATTTATTTTCTGGTTAGCAATGTATTTTTTCGCGCCAATGCCGTGGGAAGCGGATGTGTTCTATAATCAAACCGGATTAAAAGATAAAAACATCACGCTTGATTGGTTTCCGATTGGAACAGGGGCATATTTTTTGACAGAAAATAACCCAAATCGTCGGATGATTTTGCTTAAAAATCCCAATTTTCATGGCGAAACATACCCAACCGACGGCGAACCTGACGACGCAAAAAATGGTTTATTAACCGATGCAGGAAAATCATTACCGTTTATCGATAAAGTTGTTTTCACACTTGAAAAAGAAATCATCCCGTATTGGTCAAAATTCTTGCAAGGCTATTACGATGCGTCAGGCATTGCCTCAGACAGCTTTGACCAAGCCGTGCAATTTACTGGTAATGGCGGCATTATGCTAACACCTGCAATGCTTGAAAAGGGCATTAAATTACAAACAGCCGTCACGCTTTCGGATTATTACTTAGGCTTTAATATGCTTGATGCAACCGTCGGCGGATTAAATGAGTCGGCACGAAAATTACGACAAGCCATTGCTATTGCCGTCGATTATGAAGAATACATTTCCATTTTCATGAATGGGCGCGGCGTTCCTTCACAAGGTATTTTGCCTGAGGGAATTTTCGGTTATGCCGAAGGCGAAAAAGGTTTAAATCATGAGGTTTATGATTGGCAAAATGATAAACCTCAACGTAAGTCTATTGATATTGCTCGCAAATTATTAGCTGAAGCCGGTTATGCAAATGGTATTGACCCAAAAACGCACGAGGCGTTAATTTTGTATTTCGATACCACATCTGTAAATACTGACGATCGTCCTCGTATGAATTGGTATCGTAAACAGCTTGAAAAATTAGGCATCAAACTGATTGTACGCGCCACTGATTACAACCGTTTTCAAGAAAAAATCCGCACGGGCAACGCGCAATTATTCTTTTTAGGTTGGAATGCGGATTATCCCGACCCTGAAAACTTTTTCTTTTTACTTTATGGCGCGAATTCCAAAGTGAAATTCGGTGGTGAAAATTCCAGTAATTATGCCAATCCTGAATTTGATAAATTGTTTGAGCAAATGCGAAATATGGACAATAACCCTGAACGCTACGACTTGATTCAAAAAATGCAAAAAATTGTGCAGCACGACGCGCCATGGGTATTAGGATTTAATCCTAAAAATTTCGTGTTACATCATCAATGGAATCACAATTTAAAACCCAATTTGATGGCAAATAATCAACTCAAATACATGCGTTTAGATGTTCAAACCCGTGAAAAAATGCGTGAAAAATGGAATCATCCGGTTTGGTTGCCAGTAATAATTTTTGGTGGAGTTTTGGTGATAGGAATTGCGCTGGCAGTCAAAACACAGCGCGAAAATTGAAATCATGCAAACCGTTTCAACGCATATAAACTCAACCCTGTCATTAGTAAACTGGGCGCAGTTGCCATGAGCAACGGATTAAAATCATAAATTAAACCGACATGTCCGAAGATTTTGTCCAAAATATTGAAGCTCATACCAATCACGATACCAATCATGATTCGCCCACCGACGTTAATGCCGCGTTTAACGCCAATTACAAAAGGCGTAGCGACAAGCAACATCACAAACGTGACAAACGGATTGACGATTCGTCCCCAAAAAGCGAGTTCA
>DALYHZ010000109.1:1842-8413 GCA_031970635.1 Methylococcaceae bacterium
TGTGATTTTTGCTGATTACTTTTTAAAAAATCAATGTATTGTGATAAATCCATTAACGATAAATTATCCGGATTTACCACCGCAATTTTTACCAAATCTGGCGCAATGTTGGTTTGCCAGAGTTGTTCAGTTTTAGCACTGGCTTGCATTTGTTGAGTTGAAATTGTGGATTGTGCAATATTTTCTAATCGCCACTGTTCATCATTTAAATACACCGCTTTTTCGGCGTGCGTGACCGTTTGCAAATGGGCTTGCGCGTTTAAATCGTAAATACTAATGTCAGCGAGTTCACCGTTATTTTCCAAATGCCGCACGTTGATAAATTTTTTCCCTTCGCGTAACCACAATCCGTAACGGGCATTTAAAACAAGTTGTTGATTTTGAGCAGTGCTTCTAAGCAATTGCGCGTGTGCTTCAGTGGTTGGCGCAATCAATTCACCTACGCTCACGGAAAATGTCGCTAAAATCGCACCTGCGACCAAAACAGATTGGATAATGCCTAAAACCGAAACGCCTGCGGCACGCATGGCAATCAATTCACGATTATTTCCCATCGCGCCTAAAACAAATAAACTGCCCAACAACGCCGCCGAAGGTACTAATTCGTAACATACTCGTGGCGAAGTCAACGCAAGGTAAGTAAAAATTGCCGTTAAATCGTAATTTCCTTTGCCAAGGTCTTTAAGTTCATCAGCCAGCGTAAATAAGTTGAACAACGTCAGCAGTAAAATCAGTGCGATAAACGAACCTTTTAGAATTTCTTTGACGATGTATTGCGTTAAAACATTCATGCCGCGTGTCCTTTAAAAAATTTCAATTTCAACCACTGCCAACCATAAAATTTTGCCAGCAAAAAACTGCCAATTATCAGCAACAAAAAATTTACGCCTGTTAAACCTAACCACGCTGGAATGGTTTGTTTTAAAACCCAACTTTGCGACACACTAAGTAAATTGCCATAACTAAAATAAATCAAAAATCCGACCAGCATATTGCCGTAAATTCCACCACGCGGTGACAATTCGGCTAATGGCACAGCGATAAAACCCAGTAATAAAATTCCCAACGGCACAGCAAAACGACGTTGCAATTCGGCTATATCGATACTTGCGCTCGAAGCCCATAATTCTCCAAACGGCGCGGCTTGTTTGGCAATAATTAACGGCGACACTTTGGTATCAATTCGCACGGCGTATTCGTCAAATTGTTCGATAGCATAATTTAATTCCCCTGCTCTTCCTTGCACCCGCTCACCATTTTTTAACACCATATATTGCCCATCTTCTAAATCCATTAAACGTCCTGATTCTGCGTTGATAATGGCAACCGAATTGTTTTGCCGATGCTGAACAAAAACGTGGTGCAATTGTTTATGGTCATCAATTTGTTCGACATAAAACACAATATCGCCCTGACTGTATTCGCTAAATTTTCCAGCGACTAATCCGCGCAGATCTGCCGATTCTTTATCATGATTGGTTCGCGCTTCAATTTGACTTTCTGCCCAAGGCGCAACATTTAACGATAAACCCGTCGCGGCAACACTTAACGGCAATAGCACTAAAAACACGGCGCGATAAATTGTCCACACGCCACCGCCTGCCGAGGAAATTGCCGCCATTTCTTGGTCTCGATACATTCGCCCTAAAACCATCAACACAGCCATAAACGTCGCCGCTGGTAAAAACGTGATAAAGGCAATCAACATTTTTAATCCTAAAATAATCAGCAGCGTATCACTGGCAATTTGCCCTTCAATCACTTGGTCAAGAACACGAATAAATTTACGACTGACAATAATGACCACCAGCACCGACAGCACCGCCGATAACGTTTTCATCAAATCACGCGCAATCATTTTGTTTATAACGCTTATCAACAAACTGCACTCCTGCAAAAAAGGTATAATTTTAGACTTTCGTCTTATCTTAAAAATGGGAACATCATGAATTATTCTATCGAAACAAACCCGCTCGAAACATTGCAATCGAATTGTTTGATTGTTGGTGTTTATAACAATCAACAACTTAGCGCATCAGCGCAAGCCCTAGACAATCAAATAAACGGTTTACTCACAACTATCATGGCACGTGGCGATATTACCGGAAAAATTAACGATACTTTGCTTTTAAATGTTATCCCTGACAGCGCAATCGAACGCATTTTGTTAGTCGGATTAGGCGAACAAAAACCATTAAGTGCGAAAAATTACCGCAAAGCCCTTACAGCGGCAATTAACACGGTAAAAAAATCACGCTTAACGTCAGTGGCGGTAAGTTTAACGGATTGTGACGTAGAAAAGGCGGATTTAACATGGAAAACGCGCCAAATTATTGAAGTTTTCAGTGACGCGCTTTATCAGTTTACTGCGTGCAAAAGTAAATCCGAAGAGAGCGCAACATTAGAATCCGTTGTTATCACTGCAAAATCACACGAAGCCGATGCGGCGGCAACTGGATTGGCGCAAGGATTAGCCATTGCCGAAGGCATGACATTAACCAAACAACTCGCCGATTTGCCGGCAAATATTTGTACACCAACCTATCTCGCACAACAAGCCTTAACATTAGCCGGAGCTTATGAGGCACTTGAGGCGACTATTTTAGAAGTTTCTGATATGGAACAACTGGGGATGGGTTCGCTGTTAGCCGTCGCGCGTGGCAGTCGTCAACCGGCAAAATTGATTACGCTTGAATATCATGGCGGTGATAAAAACAGCAAACCGATTGTGTTAATCGGTAAAGGGTTAACGTTTGATTCAGGCGGTATTTCGTTAAAAGCGGGTGCAGGCATGGATGAAATGAAATATGACATGTGCGGCGGCGCGGCGGTTTTAGGCACGTTGCAAGCGGCGGCGCAATTGGGTTTACCACTTAACATTGTCGGTTTAGTTCCAGCCACTGAAAATATGCCAGATGGGCAAGCCAATAAACCAGGCGATATTTTAACCAGCATGTCTGGCAAAACCATTGAAGTGTTAAATACCGATGCTGAAGGTCGTTTGATTTTGTGCGATACGCTCACTTACGCGCAACGTTTTAATCCCGAAGTTGTGATTGATTTGGCAACATTAACTGGTGCGGTTTTAGTTGCATTAGGACGCGTACCAAGTGGTTTATTAGGCAATGATGACGCGCTTTGCAACGATTTAATTGCTGCTGGCGAAACGGCAAATGACAGCGTGTGGCGTTTGCCGCTTTGGGAAGAATACCAAGAACAATTAAAATCCAACTTTGCGGATTTAGCTAATATTGGTGGCAAAGATGCTGGCACAATTACCGCGGCGTGTTTCTTAGCAAATTTTGCCGAAAATTTCCGTTGGGCGCATTTAGATATTGCCGGTACAGCATGGCGCACGGGTTCAGCAAAAGGCGCAACGGGGCGTCCAGTTCCCTTATTAACGCAATATTTACTCAATCGCGCTTATGCCGGACGTTAGTTTTTACGTTCTTAATAGCGAATCGTTGTATGACCGGTATTTTTTCGCGTGCCGGTTGATTGAGAAAGCCTATCACAATGGCAAATTTTGTTACATTCTGCTCGATTCTATCGAGCAGTGCCAACGCTTAGACGATATGTTGTGGACGTTTCGGGCGGGAAGTTTTATTCCGCATCAAATTTTTACCGGTACGCCGCCTGAAATCACCTCGCAAGTGTTATTAGGAATGCTGGATGCGCCGCCGGATTGGCAAAATGTGGTGTTTAATTTGTCTACGCAAATGCCAAATGGTTGGCAAAATGTGGAGCGAATTTTGGAAATTTTAGATAATAATGAAACGACAAAAGCCGCCGGACGACAACGTTATAGCGTCTACAAACAAGCAGGCATAGACATCGTGACGCATAAAATTAAAAATGAGCGCGACTGAATTCGCGCTTAATTTTTTGGAGTAAAAAATATGACAAAGCCAAAAGTTTTTATTACCCGCCGCTGGACAGAATCTGTTGAAGCAAAATTGCGTGATTTGTATGACGTGACATTAAATGAAACTGACCGCGCTTTGACTGCCGATGAATTCAAAGCCGCGTTACAAAATTACGATGCCGTGTGCCCAACGGTTTGTGATTCATTTCCGGCGGATGTTTTAAACGTCGAAAATAAACGCTGTAAAATTTTGGCAAATTTCGGTGTGGGTTATAACCACATCGACATCGACGCGGCAAAGGCTAATCATTTAATCGTGACCAATACGCCAAACGTTTTAACACAAAGCACCGCCGATATTGCTATGACGTTATTGCTTATGACAGCAAGGCGTGGCGCAGAAGGCGACCGTTTAGTTCGCGCCAAAAAATGGGCTGGCTGGTGTCCAACTAGCATGCTCAGTTCAAATGTCACAGGTGCGACACTGGGTTTAATTGGTTTTGGTCGCATCGGACAAGCGATGGCGCGTAAAGCACACCACGGTTTTGATATGACTATTATTTATTTCAGTCCTCGCCCAGCCGATGAATATGTCACGCAAGATTTAAAAGCCAAACGTTGCAATTCACTTGAGGAATTATTATCACATTCTGATTTTGTTTCGTTGCACTGCCCAGCTGGCGCGAGTACGAAACATTTAATCAATGCTCAAATGCTCAAATTTATGAAACCTTCCGCGCATTTAATCAATACGGCACGCGGCGATGTGGTGGATAGTCAAGCGTTAATTGATGCACTGAAAACCAAACAAATCGCCGGCGCGGGTTTAGATGTTTACGAAAATGAACCGAATATTCACGAAGGTTTTTTGGATTTAGAAAATGTCGCGTTATTGCCGCATTTAGGCAGTGCAACGCTCGAAACACGCACCGCGATGGGTGAAAAAGTGTTAGCGAATTTAGCCGCTTATTTTTCAGGTGATATATTGCCTGATAGAGTCATTTAATACGTCAATCTAATGCCGACTTCTGCACTTCGCCCCGCTTCTGGGGCGAAATTTCTCAAATACGACACCGAACTGCGAATATTTTCATTTAACAAATTTTTTCCTTTTGCAAAGAGTAAAATTTCTGAATTCGCAAAACTGGCGATTTTGTATTGCGTGCCAATATCTAGCTTTAAATATCCCGCCGTTGTCGTTTCATTTTCACCTGCATGCGTTTGAACTTCGCCGCGAGTCAAACGCACATTTCCTGAAAAATCATTTTTTTCATAACTGATTTGCGTTCCATAACGCAACGGCGGCATTCTGGGAACATTTCCGCCTTTTTCAAATGTGCCGCGCGTGTAATCGCTAAATAACGTTAAATCGATTGCGCCAAAATGATTATTCAAAAGTGGAAAAACCGTTTTAGCTTCAAAACCTTTGAAAATCGCCGCTTGTTGCTGACTGTGTAAAATGGGGAAACATCCCGCGCAATCTGTGTTATTTGCCACAAAGGTTTCATTTTCAGTATTAAATAATTGCGCTGAATCACGTTGTTGATAAATGTAATCACTCACCCAGTTATGAAATAAATTGAAATCTGCTTGCATCCAAGACGCATCAAATCGATAATTCAAATCTAAATTATTCGATAACTCTTTTTTCAAATTTGCATTGCCCAATTCATAACTATGTGTCGCATCATGAAAACCGTTTGAAAATAATTCTTGAATTTGTGGCGCACGTTGCGAATGAGTAAACGCTAAACTGATTTGATTTGCGTGATTGATTTGCCACGATGCCGAAACTGAACCACTTAATGGGATATAAGAAACATCATTTTGGTTTTCAGGCGTGATTTTAGTCGATTCAGCGCGTCCGCCAATTTCATACGTTACGTCTCCAGCTTTAAGCGATTCCACATTAAAAATGCCGTAGGTATTGATGTCGGATTTCGGCACAATCGAACCTTCTGAACCTGAGGCTTGAAATTGACCATTTGTTGATTGGAAGCCTAAAACACCTTTGTTATTTTTCAACATTGGCGAATGTTCGAGTTCTAAACGGCTTTCATAGGTTTGATTTAAAAAGGTTGTTCCCGCCACATTGCCTTCAAATTCAGTGTGTGTGTAATCGGTATAACTAAATTTCATTTTGATTTTCTCAGCAAAGGCAAATGGATTATTGAGCTGACTTTTAAAATCATATTTCGTTTGCCGCATTTCAATATGCACAGGCGTTTCGCCTTTTCCATCGACGGGAATGCCGTAATTTTTTTCATTTTGGTTAATTGCCGCGCCAATCAAACCGTCGTCGCCAAGCATAGAAAAACCAACACTTCCGCCACGCGCTCGACTTTGCGTGTTATCAATGAAACCGTTAGTGTTTTGTAATTTATCGATGCTATTAAAACTCGGGTCTTGTTGTCGCACGGCGGCTTCATCAATTGAAATACCGCCAATGCTTGTATTGCCTGCATCTCGATAAAAACCATCAACGTGATACGCAAAATTTTCTTTTCCGCCTTCAAGTTTTAACGCGCTCGACGTTTCATCCGTTGCTGAATCGTAACGTTGTTCGCCTGCGCCGCCGATAATTTTGTCGAATTGTTTTTCGGGAATGCGATTATCGATAACATTCACAATGCCGCCTATCGCGCCACTGCCATAACGTAACGTATCTGCACCGCGTAAAATTTCAATACGTTCTGAAATAATCGG
>DALYHZ010000110.1:0-8400 GCA_031970635.1 Methylococcaceae bacterium
CATATGCTCTTTATACTTATCACCCATTTTTTCTTGAAAGATTTTTTTATTTTCCATCGCAATTTCTTCGAGCGTTTCTAAGCAATCGACCGCAAAACCTGCACAAATTAAATCCACATTTTTCACACCTTCTTTTGGAAGTGCTTGCAACGTGTCCACGCAATACGGTTTTAACCATTCGGCTCTGCCAAAACGCGATTGAAACACCAGCCGCCATTCATTTGCTTGCAAACCTAATTTATCCGCTAACAATTGCGCGGTTTTTTGGCATTGATAAAAATACGGATCGCCTTTTTTGGTTAGCATTTCAGGCAAACCGTGAAACGACATAACCAACAGGTCATTTTTCGGTTTTTCCTGCCAAGCCGTTTCAACCGATTGTGCCAACGCAGAAATGTAACGCGCATTTTGATGGTAATCGCTGATAAAACGAAAACTCGGCAAATGCCACCAAGTGTTTAATTCATTAGTCAAAATGTCATAAACAGGCGCAGTCGTTGTCGAAGAATACTGCGGATAAAGCGGCAAAATAATAATTTCGCTCACGCCTTGTTGTTTAAACTGTTGCAAACGTGTTTTCATCGACGGTTCGCCATACGTCATCACATAATCCACAACTACGTTTTGCGAACTGAGCTTTGCCGCCACTTTTTCAGTGAGTTGGCGCGTGTAAAACGTCAACGGCGAACCTTTTTGCGCATCCCAAATTTTGGCGTAAGCCTGTGCGGATTTTCGCGGACGAAATGGCAGAATAAAACCGTGCAAAATGACGCGCCAAATAGGTTGCGGCACATTGACCACGCGTTTATCACCTAAAAATTCTTTCAGAAATTGACGAACGGCTTTTGTGGTTGGTGCAGTAGGCGAACCTAAATTTGCAAGCAAAACCCCGATTTTTTTATCTGCCATTTCAAACAAACCTAGCGATTGATTAAATTCAAAAACTCAGAACGGGTGCTGATTTCTTTGCGGAAAATGCCTTTCATCGCCGATGTGGTCATCACCGAATTTTGTTTTTCAACGCCGCGCATCATCATGCACAAATGTTTGGCTTCAATAACAACGGCTACGCCGCGTGCGCCTGTGGCTTGTTCGATTGCATCGGCGATTTGTTTGGTGAGTTTTTCTTGAATTTGCAATCGGCGGGCGTACATATCGACCACACGCGCAATTTTTGACAAACCTAACACTTTGCCGTCCGGTAAATAACCAACGTGGCATTTACCAATGAAGGGTAATAAATGGTGTTCGCACAACGAATAAAGTTCGATGTCTTTCACGATAACCATATCTTCGCTATCAGCGGTAAAGATTGCCCCGTTTAAAACTTCGTCTAAGGTTTTTTCGTAACCGTTATTTAAAAATTTAAACGCTTTTGCCGCGCGTTTTGGGGTATCGACTAAGCCTTCACGAGTTAAATCTTCGCCAATAGCTTCAATAATATGTGCGAAATTCGCTTCCATAATGGGTAATTCTCAAGGGAAAAAATGATTAAAAAATAGTCGAAAGTGTAGCATGCCACTTTGATTTGTCACGTTTTATGGCGTGTGATGATAAAGTCAGAGCTTATTTTTTGTCGTTTTTAAAACACTGTGCGACAAATTTTCTATGGCATAATAACCGACGTTTCAACTCCCTTTTCTCATTTCATTATAAAAATAACTAAGGACAAATCATGAGTTTTTTCATTTCCGACGCTTTCGCTGAAGGCGCACCTGCCGCTGTACAACAACCTGGTATTGAAGGGATGATTTTCCCCTTAGCCGTTTTGCTATTTTTCTACGTTTTATTCTTACGTCCACAAGCTAAACGTGCCAAAGAAAAAAAACAAATGGTGGAATCGCTCTCTAAAGGTACAGAAGTTGTCACTTCCGGCGGCATTTTAGGCAAAGTAGCTGACGTTGATGATAACTTTGTCAAAATCGAAATCAGTGATAACACCTTCATCCAAGTGCAACGTCACAGCATCGAAAGCATGATGCCTAAAGGCACTTACAAAGCGATGCACAAAAAAGTAGCACCATAAAAAAGACGTAACTTTAGCGGAATAAACGCAATGCAAAACCATTTCTCCCTTTGGAAAAACATCAGCATTATTTTGGTGTTCTTAATTTCCATTATTTACTCGTTGCCCAATTTATATAGCGACGATCCTTCTGTGCAAGTTTCGCACGTTGTCAATAAACTTACGCAAGCACAAGCCAGCGATATTGAAGCGACCATTAAATCAACAGGCGCACCACTCAAAGCGTTTGAATTTAAAGACGGCAAAGTGTTAGCGCGTTTGAGCAATGACGACGATCAAATGAAAGTCGCGGATTTATTGCGCGACAAAATGGGCAATGATTACACGGTCGCGTTAAATCTTGCACCGACAACACCTGCATGGTTGCAGTCCATTGGCGCACAAGCGATGTATTTAGGTCTTGATTTACGCGGTGGTGTGCATTTTTTACTTGAAGTGGACATGGATGCCGCTGTTAAACAAGCCGAAGAACGTTATAACGACGATTTACGTTTGGCGTTACGCGACGCAAAAATCCATTATCAATCCGTCACCAAAGACAACGGTTTCATTAAAATCACCTTGAAATCTGCCGACGAAAAAACTGAATTATTGGCGTTATTAAGCAAAGATTTCCGTGGTTTAACCGTCACTGAACCCGAAGCAAATGAGCAAGTTTGGTTAAAAATGTCAGACGCTGACGTGCGTGAAATTAAGAAAAATGCCGTCGCCCAAAACATGACCACCTTGCGTAATCGCGTAAATGAATTAGGGGTTGCAGAACCTGTGATTCAACAACAAGGTGAAAATCGCATCATGGTGCAATTGCCAGGTGTGCAAGATACTAGCCGCGCCAAAGAAATTTTAGGCACAACGGCAACGCTTGAATACCGTTTAGTTGACACCGAACACGATGTCCAACAAGCCGTTTCAGGACATGCGCCAATTGGCAGCCGGTTGTATTATGAAAAAAATGGCAATCCGATTTTGCTTGATAAACGCATCATCATTACTGGCGATCAAATTGTTGACTCCTCTTCGAGCAGTGATGAAGACGGTCGTCCGTCAGTAAGCATTACGCTTAATGGCATTGGTGCGGCGAAAATGGGGAAATTAACCCAAGTCAGTATCGGCAAACCAATGGCGGTGGTGTTCATTGAATACAAAAACGAAACACGCGTGGTAAACGGTGAAAAAGTTCGTCACAAAGAAAAAGTAGAAAAAGTGATTAGTGTCGCGACGATTCAAGGGGTTTTCAGCAAACGCTTTCAAACTACAGGTTTAGACAGTCCACAAGAAGCGCGGAATTTATCATTGTTACTCAGAGCGGGTGCATTAGCCGCACCGGTTGATATTGTTGAAGAGCGCACCGTCGGACCAAGTTTAGGACAAGATAATATCGACAAAGGGATGTTGTCTTTTATGGTTGGTTTTGCGTTAGTCGTCTTGTTCATGGCGGGTTATTACAAATTGTTCGGCATGATTGCAAACGCGGCGTTAGCCTTTAACGTGGTCATTGTGGTTGCCATTTTATCAATGTTACAAGCAACGCTGACTCTTCCAGGGATTGCGGGGATTATCTTAACTGTGGGTATGTCGGTTGATGCGAACGTTTTGATTTTCGAGCGTGTTAAAGAAGAACTCCGAAACGGTAACAGTCCGCAAGCCTCGATTTTCATTGGTTATGACAAAGCGTTCGGCACAATTTTAGATTCGCACTTCACCAACTTAGTGGTTGCCGTCGTGTTATTTGCATTTGGTACGGGGTCGGTGAAAGGTTTTGCCGTGACGCTGATTATCGGGATTTTGTCTTCGATGTTTACCGCAATTACCGGCACTCGCATGATTATCAACTGGATTTACGGCGATAAGCGCGTTGAGAAGTTGTCGATTTAGAAAATGCTACGGGTAAGCAGAGTTTTTGCTTGCCCCTTTCACGCTGAACAAATCTTAGAATTTAAAACAATGAAAACAACAAATATCAATTTTATTGGCAATCGCAATATCGCCCTGATTTTTTCAGGCGTGTTGTCACTGATTTCCATTATTTCGCTTGCCACACAAGGCTTGCACATGGGCATCGATTTTACCGGCGGCACACTCATCGAAGTCGGTTATCAACAGCCTGCGGATTTAAATGTTTTGCGGCAAAAACTCGATACCGAAGGCTTTGAAGATGCGACTGTGCAAAATTTCGGCACAGCCAAAGACGTGTTAATTCGTCTTAAACTGCAAGAAGGCGTAAGCAGTGCGGATTTAAGCACTAAAGTGTTAGACACTATTAACAAAGACGTAACCGAACCTGCCAGTTTGCGTCGCGTTGAATTCGTCGGGCCACAAGTCGGCGACGATTTAGCAGAAGATGGTTTTTTAGCCTTGCTTTATTCATCACTTGCCATTTTGGCGTATATCGCATGGCGATTTGAATGGAAATTTTCACTCGGCGCGATTATCGCTACATTCCACGACGTGATTGTCACGTTGGGTTTATTTTCGATTCTCGGTTTGGAATTTGATTTAACCGTTTTAGCCGCTGTTTTAGCGTTAATTGGTTATTCGCTCAACGACACGATTGTGGTTTATGACCGAATTCGTGAAGGCTTCCGTGAATTTAGAGATAAATCAACCGAAGAAATCATGAATATTTCCGTCAACGTCACATTAAGCCGCACGATTATGACCTCATTGACCGTTTTACTCGTGTTGGTGTCGTTATTTTTCTTAGGTGGTGAGACGATTCATAATTTCTCACTCGTGCTTTTATTTGGCGTATTTTTTGGAACATACTCATCAATTTTCATTGCCAGTCCAGCGGCATTGATTCTTGGCATTAGTCCTGCCGATTTGATGATTCCGGTTAAAGACAATTCAGACATCGCGCATTTGCCCTAACCTGAAAGCCTTAAATCCGCTATAATTCACATTCATTTTTAAATTTAATTTTTTGGAGTTTTAAAACCCATGTCTATTGAACGTACTTTTTCAATTATTAAACCAGACGCAGTTGCAAAAAATGTAATCGGCGAAATTTACAGCCGTTTTGAAAAAAACGATTTAAAAATCGTTGCCGCAAAAATGTTGCATTTAACAAAAGAACAAGCGGAAGGTTTTTATGCCGAACATAGCGAACGTGGTTTTTTCAATGATTTAGTTTCATTTATGACTTCAGGCCCTGTCATGATTCAAGTTTTAGAAGGCGAAAATGCTGTTTTAAAACACCGTGAAATCATGGGCGCAACCAATCCAAAAGATGCGGCGGCTGGCACAATCCGCGCAGACTTCGCATCAAGCATTGACGAAAATGCCGTTCACGGTTCAGACGCTTTAGAATCTGCGGCACGCGAAATTGCTTATTTCTTCTCAGCAGAGGAAATCTGTGCAAGAACTCGTTAATCCTAAAAAGGTTAATTTGCTTGATTTCGACAGAAAAGGTTTAGCCGCCTTTTTTGTCGGGCTAGGCGAAAAACCTTTCCGCGCCACGCAATTGATGAAATGGATTTATCAAGAAGACGTGTATAACTTCGATGAAATGAGCAATTTGAGCAAATCGCTTCGTGCTTATTTGAATGAAAATTGTGAAATTGCCACGCCTGAAATTGTCGTCGAAAAAATAGCAAGTGACGGAACAATCAAATGGGCAATGCAAACGCATTGTGGCAATCGTATCGAAAGTGTTTTTATTCCCGAAGATGACCGTAATACCTTGTGCATTTCGTCACAAATCGGTTGTGCGTTAGCCTGTCGTTTTTGTTCAACCGCGCAACAAGGCTTTAATCGTAATCTCGCCACTTCTGAAATTGTCGGACAATTATTTGTCGCGCAAAATCGCGTTGGCAAAGAAAACCGCATCACCAATGTTGTTTTAATGGGCATGGGTGAACCTTTACTCAATTTTGATAACGTCGTTGCGGCGTGCAATTTGATGATGGATGATTTTGCGTATGGTTTATCAAAACGGCGTGTGACCATTAGTTCATCAGGTGTTGTGCCAGCGATTGAACGTTTGGGTGAAGCATGTGACGTGAGTTTAGCGATTTCACTTCATGCGGTGCGTGATGAATTGCGTGATGAACTTGTACCGATTAACCAAAAATATCCATTAAAAATGTTAATGGATGCGTGTCGTGAAAACGCCAAAATCGCGCCACGACGTTTTATTACGTTTGAATATGTGATGCTTGACGGTGTGAACGATACAATTGAAGATGCAAAAGGCTTGATTAAGTTACTCAAAACGGTGCCGTGTAAACTTAATCTGATTCCATTTAATCCATTTCCAAATTCACCTTATCGCTGTTCAAAAAAAGAAACCATTTTAAAATTCAAAACGATGCTCAATGATGCGGGCATCATAACAACGGTGCGTAAAACGCGCGGCGATGATATTGATGCGGCGTGTGGTCAATTAGTTGGCAAAGTCGCTGATAAAAGTCGTCGGCATTTGAAATTACAAAATGCAGTTGCATAATTCATGTTTTCGTTCAGATTATTCCTTTCAAGTTTGCTGTTAATAAGTTTAACGTCTTGCGCGACTCACGAAGAAACCAAAAATATTGAAGGTAATGCCGCCGATATTTATCTGCAATTAGGTGTGCGCTATTTAAACTTGAATAAATTAGAAATTGCCAAAGAAAATTTGCAACGCGCTATTCAGTTAGATAATAAAAACGCGCAAGCCTATAACGCAATGGCGTTTTTAGATGAAAAACTCAATAAAATTGACGAGGCTCGCTCACATTATCAAACGGCTATCGCGTTAATGCCTGATGATTTGGGAATTAAAAATAATTACGGGCGTTTTTTATGTGAGCAAGGCGAAGCTGAAAAAGGCATGACCTTACTTAATGCGGCGACTTCTGACGGATTAAATGAACGCCCCTGGCTAGCGATGACAAATTTAGGTCGTTGTTATATGCAACTTGCGCGTTATCAAGAAGCCGAAGCCTATTTTATGCAAGCCTTGCAACTTAACAATGATTACGCGCCTGCCCTACTCGAAATGCAAAAGGTAAATTATCACCAAGGGAATTTTTCAGCGGCAAAAGTTTATTTGCAACGTTACACACAAGTGGCTGAAGCAACACCTGAATCTTTGTTAATTGCCGTGCAAATCGAAGGTGCATCCGGTAATGCAGGAATGGCAAAACATTATCAAACCTTACTTTTAACAAAATTTCCGCTTTCTGCTGAGGCGAGACGATTTAGAGCTACACGTTAGGTTGAGGTAATGATTCTGTAAATAATTCTGTATAAACTCAAAAAATGCTTTGACTTTAAAAGGATTTTTTAAAGTTTGAACAATTTGTCATTATCTTCAAAAAGGCTTTCTTTATGAGACTCTACAACGCATTTTTTGTTATTCCTTTTTTATTTAGTACATCTGCAATGTCTGCTGTCACACCGAGAATTACCGAAGTCAGTGTTACACCAACATCTGCTAAAGCTGGAACAAATTTTGAGTTTTTGGCTCAACTTGATACGTCATTGCCAACAGGTTATAAAGTTAAAATCGATACAGGCAATAAAGTTTTGACAGCCATGGTAGGTACAGGCATTAAATATAAACTATCAAAAAGCATCTACACCACTGGTACATCCACGTATAAAGTCGGGATTTACAATATTAAAGGTGTACTGCAAGGTACTGTTAGTAGTGGCTCTTATACCGTTACAAGTGCTTCGCCTATAAATCATGCGCCAACTTTATCAATAGACAATGCTAAAGATACTGCCGAGATTGCTACTCCTTATTCTTGTCCTACGGGTACAAGCAAAATCGTCTGTGATTCAACTGCTACGTTTTATAACGCGTTGAATGGTTATTTCGTGACGCTAAATGCAAAGGATGTCGATGCAAATTTAAGTTCAATTACGATGGATTGGGGAGATGGCACACTACTAGATACAAAAGCTGCAACGGATGGGTTAAATACTCTTTCTCATAATTATAAAACCGCAGGTACGTTTGTGTGGAATGCTTATGCAACGGATAAAGGGCAACCTGTTTTAAGCAGTTTAAGCGTTTCTAAAACTATTACTGTTTCAGAACCTGTTGTTGAAGTCACACCACCATTAAAAACAACTGGCTATACAAAAATTTCAAATAACGGTTCTGAATTGCCTGACAGTGCAATACTCGGCGCAAATTCAAAAGATTGGGCTTGTACGAAAGATAACGATACCGGTTTGATTTGGGAAGTTAAAACTACCAATGGCGGTTTGCGTGACATGTACAACACATATTCGTGGTATGAAGCAGATGCCAATAAAAATAATGGAAAAGCGGGGACAAAAAATGGAGGAAAATGCAAAGGTAGCGAGTGTGACACTTATGCTTATACCCATGCCGTTAATGAACAGGGCTTATGCGGTTCAAAGGATTGGCGTATGCCCAC
>DALYHZ010000111.1:0-4094 GCA_031970635.1 Methylococcaceae bacterium
AACAGGATTGATACGAGGCATTGAAGTGCAATATCCCGAAATGATTTGTTGCGTGCAGTTAGTGAATCGTGAAACGGGACAGTTACATTTTGGCGCAGCTCCCAGTTTGCCAGAATTTTTTCATCAAGCCATCGATGGTGTTGCCATTGCTGATGGTAATGGCGTGTGTGGAACAGCCGCATTTCGTGGTGAACGCATTATTGTGGAAGATATTTTGCAAAGTGCTTATTGCGCTGACTTTATAGAGCTTTCGCAGTTGGCAAACCTTCGTTCATGTTGGGCGCAACCCATTAAAAATAGTCAAAATGACATATTAGGTGTGTTCATTGTTTATCATCGGCAACCAACGATTCCTACGCCGACAGAACTCATATCAATTGAACAATACGCCAATTTAGTGATGCTCATGATTGAGCGTTATCGAGATGACACCAAAATTCAACAATTAGCGTTTTATGACCCCTTAACCGGTTTACCGAATCGTCGCTTAATGTCAGAACGATTACGTTATGGCATTGAATTAGGTCGTCGTGAAAATAAACGTATGGCATTGTTAATGATGGATTTAGACCGTTTTAAAGCAGTCAATGATAATTTCGGACATTTAGCCGGTGATGAATTATTACAACAAGTGGCAAAACGCATTCAAAAACGCTTGCGTGATGTTGATACAGTTGCGCGTCTAGGTGGCGATGAATTTATTGTTTTATTAAAAGATATTGCCCACGTTGACGATGCGGCGCGAATTGCTGAATTTATTGTGTATGATTTAAGCCAGCCTTTCCAATTAACACAAAGCGATAACGTACAAATTGGCGCAAGTATTGGAATTAGTCTTTATCCTGAACATGGTGAAGACCCTGAATTGTTAATCGACCACGCTGATACCGCACTTTATCACGCAAAAGATGCGGGGCGTGGGCGTTTTGCCTATTTTTCAGAAGAATTAACCATTGCTGTGCGTGAGCGAATCGAATTAGAAACCCGTTTGCGTCGAGCGGTGAATAATCAAGAATTACGTTTGTACTATCAACCGCAAGTTGAAATTGCGACAGGAAAAATTATTGGCGCAGAGGCGTTAATTCGCTGGCTTGACCCTGATAACGGTTTAATTCCACCTAATCATTTTATTCCTTTAGCTGAAGAAACAGGTTTAATTGAAACCATTGGTGAGTGGGTTGTTTATGAAGCCTGTCGTCAAGGTAAAGTTTGGCGCGATTTAGGGGTCACCGATTTAACGCTGGCGGTGAATGTGTCACCGGTACAATTTCGACGCAGTGATTTAAATGAATTAGTGATGAATGCGTTGCGTGATACCGGTTTTCCTGCGGCGTATTTAGAATTGGAATTGACCGAAAGTGGCTTGATGGAAAATCAAGAAAAAGTGGTTGGTATTCTTAATAAACTAAGAAAACAAGGTATTCGCCTTGCGATTGATGATTTTGGAACCGGTTATTCATCGCTTGCCTATTTAAAATGTTTTCCGTTACATGTACTTAAAATCGATAAAAGTTTTATTGATGATATTCCGCAACTTAAAGACGATATGGAAATTGCGGCAACGATTATTGCAATGGGAAAAATTTTGGGTTTTAAAGTCTTAGCCGAAGGTGTTGAAACGCTTGAACAGCTTGCATTTTTAGAAGAAAAAGGCTGTGATGTTTATCAAGGTTATATTAAAAGTAAACCCTTACCCGCCGATGATTTCTTGAAATTGTTAATCGAAAATAACACCTTTACAACGATACACTAGATATGAATTATCTTTTCGATATGCCAATGAAAAGATAATTCATACGTTAAACCAGATTCAAAGCGAATATCCCATTATCCGTTTTAACAGAAAACGGATGTCGAATTGTGCATAAAATTTTCAAAAACATTTAAAATAAAACCCATTACAACTTTTTGGATTTAATTTATGACTACTGATTACAAAAAAACGCTTAATTTGCCGACGACTGGCTTTGCCATGAAAGCAAATTTAGCGCAACGCGAACCCGAACAACTCAAGAAATGGCAAGCTGGCGATTTATATAAACAAATCCGTGACGTTTCAGCAGGTCGTCCGAAATTCGTATTGCACGATGGCCCGCCGTATGCGAATGGTGAAATCCATATTGGTCATGCGGTTAACAAAGTTTTAAAAGATTTCATTCTAAAATCTAAAACTTTAAGTGGTTTTGATGCGCCTTATGTACCGGGTTGGGATTGCCACGGTTTGCCGATTGAATTACAAGTTGAAAAGAAAGTCGGCAAAGCAGGCGTAAAAATCCCACCTCACGCCTTTCGTAACGCTTGCCGTGAATATGCAGCTAAACAAGTTGAAATTCAAAAAGAAGCCTTTGTGCGTTTAGGCGTTTTTGGCGATTGGGAAAATCCGTATTTAACAATGAATTTTCAATTTGAAGCCGACATTGTGCGTTCACTCGGTCGAATTGCGAAAAATGGTCACATTGTTAAAGGTGCAAAACCTGTACATTGGTGTACCGATTGCGGCTCTGCACTTGCCGAAGCGGAAGTTGAATATGAAGACAAACATTCGCCTGCCATTGATGTCCGTTTTTCAGCCGTTGATAGCGCAGACTTTTTGTTAAATTTCAGTTCGTCACAAGGTCATGGGCAAGTTTCGGTAGTCATTTGGACAACCACGCCGTGGACATTGCCAGCCAATCAGGGCGTGGCATTGAATCCGGATTTAACTTACGTTTTGATTCAACATCACGATGAACGTTTAGTCATTGCTCAAGATTTACTCGACTCGGCAATGCACCGTTACGGTAATTCGGCTTACACCATTTTGGCAGAATGCGAAGGTCGCGCGTTAGAAAATCAGTTGTTGCAACATCCATTTTATGACCGCCAAGTGCCGATTATTTTAGGCGACCATGTTACGACTGACGCGGGTACGGGCGCAGTTCACACCGCACCTGCACACGGTCAAGAAGATTATGTTGTCGGACGCGTTTATGATTTACCAGTCGATTGTCCAGTCGGTGGCGATGGCGTGTTTTTACCGAATGTGGAAATTTTTGCAGGTCAACACGTTTTCAAAGCCAATGCTCACGTTTTAGAAGTGTTGCATGAACGTGGAAAATTAGTGCATCAACAAACGCTTTTGCACAGTTATCCGCATTGCTGGCGACATCACACACCGATTATTTTTAGAGCTACGCCGCAATGGTTTATTTCGATGAACCAAAACAAATTGCGTGAACAAGCCTTAGCCGAAGTGAAAAAAGTGTCGTGGATTCCCGATTGGGGACAAGCGCGAATTGAAACGATGATGGAAAATCGCCCAGACTGGTGTATTTCACGTCAACGCACTTGGGGTGTGCCGATTGCCTTTTTTGTTCACAAAGAAACAGGCGAATTGCATCCGAACACAGCCGAACTCATCGAACAAGTTGCACAAAGAATTGAAAAATCAGGCATTGATGCGTGGTTTGAATTAGAAGCGAGTGAATTACTCGGCAACGAAGCTGCTGATTACGACAAAATGAGCGACACATTAGATGTTTGGTTTGATTCAGGCGTAACGCACGCAGGTGTTTTAGAACGTCGTGAACAATTGCATTTCCCCGCTGATTTATATTTAGAAGGTTCTGACCAACATCGCGGCTGGTTTCAATCATCACTTTTAGCATCAACGGCAATGAATGGCGTTGCGCCATATAAAACCGTTTTAACGCATGGCTTTACCGTCGATGCGAAAGGCGAAAAAATGTCCAAATCAAAAGGCAACGTCATTCCACCGCAAAATGTGATGAAAACATTGGGCGCGGACGTGTTGCGTTTGTGGATTGCATCGACCGATTATCGCGGTGAAATGCGCGTTTCAGATGAAATTTTAGAACGTACCTCAGACGGTTATCGCCGTTTGCGAAATACCGCGCGTTTCTTGTTGTCGAATTTAAATGATTTCAACCCTGCCGAAGATTTGATTGAAACGGCGAAACTATTGCCGCTAGACCGTTGGGTTTTAGACCGTGCATTCACGTTGCAAGACGAAGTGAAAACCGCTTACGAAAATTATCATTTCCAAACCATTTTCCAAAAAGTGCATCATTTCTGCGTCATCGATTTGGGTAGTT
>DALYHZ010000111.1:4104-8379 GCA_031970635.1 Methylococcaceae bacterium
TCACGCACAAAATTCAAAATTTCTGCATTATCGATTTAGGCGGTTTTTATTTAGACGTCATTAAAGACCGTCAATACACCGCAAAAACCGATGGGCTGGCGCGTCGCTCAACACAAACAGCAATGTTCCATGTGTTAGAAGCGTTGGTGCGTTGGATTGCGCCAATTTTGAGTTATACCGCTGATGAAATTTGGCAACATTTACCTGCCGTTCATAAACGTCCCGAATCGGTATTTTTAGCGACTTGGTATGACGATTTAGTACCGTTGGATTCAGATGCCGCGTTTAATCACGATTTTTGGCAAACAGTGATGGATGTTCGCAATGCGGTGAGTAAAGAACTTGAAAAAAGTCGTGCGGCTGGAGTGATTGGTGCGTCTTTGACAGCAGAAGTTGCGTTATATTGTGAGGCAAATTTACTTTCGACGTTGAAACAATTAAGCGATGAATTGCGTTTTGTATTTATTACGTCAGGGACAACCGTTTTAAAACTAGACGATGCACCTACAGATGCCGTTGCAAGCGAATTAGAAGGTTTAAAAATTAAAATTTTTGCGTCAGATAAACCAAAATGCGTCCGTTGTTGGCATCAACGTGAAGATGTTGGCTCTCACGCAGAGCATCCCGAATTATGCGGACGTTGCGTTGAAAATATCGCTTTAACTGGCGAAGGCGAAGTGCGTCGTTATGCGTAACTTTCCAATGCTTAAATGGTTATGGCTTGCGTTTTTATCGCTCGGTTTAGACCAAGCCAGCAAAATTGCGATTGATAAGACGTTTCAACTTTATGAATCCATTGCCATCCTTCCATCGTTTTTTAATTTAACTTACGTTCACAATACAGGCGCGGCGTTTAGTTTTTTAAGCGAAGCGGGCGGTTGGCAACGTTGGTTTTTCGCCGCACTTGCCATCATCATGAGTGTGATTATGACGATTTGGCTAACCAAGTTAAAAGAAAACGAAACGCTACTTGCCGGGGCGTTGTCGTTGATTTTAGGTGGCGCGATTTGCAATTTAATCGACCGACTTTTTTATGGTTATGTGATTGATTTTCTCGATGTCTATTACGGAACGTATCATTGGCCAGCATTTAACATTGCCGATTCAGCCATTACGATTGGCGTGGCGTTGATGCTGGTGGATTCGTTTAAAAATAAGCAGACAGATTGAAACATTTGGTTTGCTTAATTAGCAAAATAAGCAAACCAAAATTCACAAACTAAATTCGACCAGAAAATGACCCGATTAAACACCTTACTCAAAGATTCTGCCTATAAACTCACGCAATTTAGCTCTGCTCAGATTGAAACCTTAGAAAATCGAATTATCGACAAAGAAATTCGTGGAAAAGTCACGCCGCACGTTGTGTGCTTGGTTCGAGACAAAGAAATCAAACTTACGCCTGAAGAAGTTGTGCGCCAGCTTTATTTAATGGTGTTAATTGATGATTTGGGTTATCCCGTTAGCCGCATTGCACTTGAATATGGTGTGACGTTTGGACGTGAAACCAAACGCGCTGATATTTGTATTTTCGACAAAGACCGTCCGACTGTGCCGTATATTTTGGTCGAACTTAAAAAGCCAAAACTCAAAGACGGTAAAGAACAACTCAAAAGTTATTGCAACGCAACAGGCGCACCGATTGGCGTTTGGAGCAATGGCGATTCTATTTCTTATTATCAACGCAAAGACCCCAATTATTTTGAAGACATCCCAGCGTTACCGAAAGCGAGTGAAAAATTATCTGACGTTTTATCAGAACGTTGGACAATCGAGGATTTGATTAAACATGACAAATTGGTCAAAGAGAAAAAATCTCTTAAAGAGTTAATTCTCGAAATGGAAGATGAAGTTTTAGCCAATGCTGGCGTTGATGTATTTGAAGAACTTTTTAAGCTCATTTTCACCAAACTTTATGACGAAATGGAAGGTTGGCGCGATAAGAAAAAACATTTAGTGTTTAAAAATTATGGTGACACCGAAACCGAATTAAAAACCAAAATTCAAAATCTTTTTGATAAAGCACGCGAAAAATGGGAAGGCGTTTTTAATGATGATGCAAAATTGCAATTAACGCCCAGTCATTTAGCGGTTTGTGTGTATTCGCTTGAAGGCGTAAAGCTGTTCAATTCAAATTTAGACGTAGTCGATGAAGCGTTTGAATATCTGATTAACAAATCCAGCAAAGGCGAAAAAGGGCAGTATTTCACGAGACCATTTTTGAATTGGGTGTCCTGAATGAATTATGTTCAAAAAATAAACGAAACCTTATTACCTAAATCTAACAGCAACTATAACGTACTTGATTTATTTGCAGGCTGTGGCGGTTTGTCATTAGGGTTTGAAGCAGCAAATTTTGAAACAATTGGTTACGAAATGGAGCAATCCGCTGTAGACACTTATAACAAAAATTTAAACGGGCAGTGCATCACCAAAAAATTAACAGTAAATACAAATTATCAAAAATCGATTGATATTATTATCGGTGGACCGCCATGCCAGCCTTTTAGTGTGGGTGGTCAACAAAAGGGAGTTGATGACGAAAGAAATGGTTTTCCAGTTTTTATTGAAGCAATAAAACAACTAAAACCTAAATTGTGGCTGTTTGAAAATGTGCGTGGAATGCTTTATTCCAACAAGCTGTATTTTGAACAGATTATAGAAGAACTTTCAGGTGAAAATTACGTCATAGATTATCAATTGTTGAATGCTGTTAATTTTGGTGTTCCTCAAAATCGAGAGCGGTTATTTGTGATTGGACATTATGGTGGCTTTCATTTTCCAAAATTAGAATCACATAAAGTCACAGTGGCTGAAGCAATTGGTGACTTGATTGATACGGTGAATGATGAGAATAAAATTCTCACACCGTCGATGGATAACTATGTAGCTAAATATGAAAAAGCATCACATTGTGTCAATCCCAGAGATTTATATTTGCACAAACCAGCAAGGACATTGACTTGTCGAAACATTGCTGCGCCAACGGGTGATATGCAACGAGTAAAATTAAAAGATGGCAGACGTAGAAGACTTTCTGTAAGAGAGGCTGCACGCTTACAAAGTTTCCCAGATTGGTTTGAATTCACAGGCACAGAAACGCAACAATTTTATCAAATTGGCAATGCCGTTCCGCCGTTACTAGCTTGGCATCTTGCAGGTTCAATCAAAAAGTATTTAGAACAAAAAAGCTATCCTATTCCTAACAAAATTCAACAAAATAAAACGCCTATTTTTCAAATGAGTCTATTATGAAGTTTTTAGTAAAAAGTAAAAAATCACCTGAAATCATAAAAATAATCAATGAAGCGATTGATATTTTAGAATCTATTGGCATTCCAATTTTAGGTGCGACAGAACGAAGCATCGAACGTATGGCGATGGCATTTTTAGCTGTTGGAAACATAAAACAAAAGTGGACAGAAGCAGAAGATAAGCGAAATTTAAAAACCAGAGACATCATCAATTTTAATAATGCTTATTTTGAAGAAAGCATATCGAGCGGTTCTTATGATGATATTCGACGCAAGGATTTAAAATTGTTGGTTTTAGCAGGCGTTATCGTAAATAATGCTGATAATGCAAATGCCGCCACGAATGACCCAACGCGCGGTTACAGTTTAGAAAGTAGCTTTATGCAATTGGTCAGAATGTATGGGACAAAAAAATGGCACACAGAGTTAAAAAAATACTTAGCAGGAAAAGTTTTATTAAAACACCAATTGGCTCGAAACAGAGAAATTGAAAAAATTCCCATTGCACTAACCGATGGCAAAACATTAAAACTATCGGCAGGTTCTCACAACGTACTTCAAAAGTTAATCATTGAAGAATTTTTACCACGATACGGTAACGGTTGTCAGGTTTTATATTGTGGTGATACGGCAAATAAATTACTTCATATTTCGAAAAACCAACTAAAAGCACTCAATTTTTTTGAGTTGTCGCATGAAAAATTGCCTGATGTTATTGCCTACAGTCCACAAAAAAATTGGCTTTATCTAATTGAAGCTGTTCACAGCAGTGGTTCGATTAGTGAAACCCGATTACTCGAATTACAGAAGCTCACAATAGACTGTACTGCTGACATTGTTTATGTCACGGCGTTTTTAAATAGGGCGGAATTTAGGAAATGGGTTACTGAAATTGCTTGGGAAACCGAAGTTTGGATAGCAGACAATCCAGATCATTTGATTCATTTCAATGGTGATAAATTTTTAGGACCATATTCACAATAAATTCAACAAAGTTTCGCGCTCAAAGCCAAAAGTGAAA
>DALYHZ010000112.1:0-8328 GCA_031970635.1 Methylococcaceae bacterium
AAACTTACCGCTTCGTCACGTGATAAAACAGAGCGTGAAACAGGGATGTTTTCAGAAACGAGCTGTTGCATTTTCGCTTCAATTTTTTCTAAATCTTCAGGCGTGAACGGACGAGAATAGGCAAAATCGTAGTAAAAGCCATTTTCAATCACAGGACCAATTGTGACTTGTGCTTCGGGGAATAATTGTTTAACTGCTTGCGCCAAAAGATGCGCGGTTGAATGGCGAATAACATCAACGCCTTCTTCATCTTTCGCTGTGATAATTTGCAGTTGTGCGTCGTTTTGAATAATTGTACTGGCATCAACGATTTGTCCATTGACTTTTCCAGCGAGCGTCGCTTTCGCAAGTCCTGAACCAATAGATTGAGCAACATCAAGCACGCTAAGTGGTGCGTCGTAGTTGCGTTGAGAACCGTCTGGAAGCGTAATAACTAGCATCGTTGAATACCGTAAAATAGCACAATAAAAAAAAGCACTGACTAGGCAGTGCTTTATATTTGTTTGGTAGGCACGAGTGGACTCGAACCACCGACCCCCACCATGTCAAGGTGGTGCTCTAACCAACTGAGCTACGCGCCTGAAATATTGCAATTTCAATGCCGCAATTATACCAATCGATTCGTTTTTCGCAACTTTTTTATCTTTTTATACAGCTTTTTTTGTTTTAAATTCAGATTTAAAGTTTCTAGGATAGCAAGCAAGCCTTTATAATGACGCTTTAACTTTTCAACATTTTGAGGAAAAAATGGCAATTTATAGCACCAATGAATTCAGATCCGGCTTAAAAGTCATGTTAGATAATGACCCCTGTGCCATTATCGAAAATGAATTTGTAAAACCAGGTAAAGGTCAAGCCTTTAATCGCGTTAAAATTCGCAATTTAAAAACAGGGCGTGTTATTGAACGCACTTTTAAATCAGGTGAAACACTTGAAGGTGCAGACGTTGTCGATATGGAAATGCAATATTTGTATAACGATGGCGATTATCGTCATTTCATGATGCAAGACACTTTTGAACAATATCAAGCCGATGAAAAAATTGTTGGCGATGCGGCTTTATGGTTAAAAGACCAAGACATGTGTACCGTCACGTTATGGAATGATTCGCCGCTCGCTGTTACGCCAGCTAATTTTGTGGAATTAGAAATTATCGAAACCGATCCAGGTGTGCGTGGCGATACCTCTGGCGGTGGTGGCAAACCTGCAAAATTATCAACCGGTGCTGTGGTTCGCGTACCGTTATTTGTGCAACAAAACGAAATTATCAAAGTTGATACCCGCACCGGCGAATACATTTCGCGCGTTAAAGAATAAACCGACGTGCAAAATTCAACACGACTGAATTGGCAACCAGGCTGTTCGATTGAATTATTGCACCGCAGAGCGCGAATGTTGCAACGCATTCGCGCTTTTTTTGCAGCGCGTAACGTACTCGAAGTGGAAACGCCCCTGCTCAGTCACACCAGCGGCACCGATTCACAACTCGCCTTTTTTACTTCTCGTTACGAAACACCGCCCCATTCTCAAACGTTATTTCTGCAAACATCGCCCGAATTTGCAATGAAACGATTATTAGCCGCAGGCAGTGGTTCGATTTATCAAGTTTGCAAAGCCTTTCGCAACGGTGAAGCGGGACGTTTTCACAATCCTGAATTTACGATTTTGGAATGGTACCGCGTCGGATTTAATTTGGCGCAACTGATGGAGGAAGTGGAAGCCCTATTCGATACGCTATTTGATAGACAATTGAACGCGCCTAAACGAGTCAGTTATCAAACCATTTTTGAGCAATATACTGGACTAAATGCACTTGTTTTTTCTTACGCGGATTATTGCGCTTACGCTAACCAACAGGATTTAAGCGATGCAATCACTTTGTGCGGACAAAATCACGCGCTGTGGCTGGATTTCTTGTTTAGTTTTTGCGTGCAACCGCATTTGGGGAAAAATGGCTTGTGTTTAGTTTACGGTTATCCAGCCTGTCAATCGTCGTTAGCACGGTTAAATGCAGAAAATCCGTTAATCACCGAGCGTGTCGAAGTCTTTATTAACGGCATTGAATTAGGCAATGGTTTTTATGAATTAGCCGATGTCGATGAGCAGAATCGACGTTTTGAAGCAGAAATCCACATCCGCCAACAAGAAAATCTGCCCGTAGCCGTAAAAGATGAACGTTTGTTAGCCGCCTTAAAAAGCGGTTTGCCTGATTGCTCAGGCATTGCGCTGGGATTGGATAGATTGTTAATGGTACAAACAAACTTACCGTCGATTGCCGAAACGATGAGTTTTGATATTACTCGCGCTTAATTATCAACTTTGGAGATACCGTCTAACGACCAATTTGCGAAATCTGAAGCTCCGCTGGTGTCATCACCGTTTTTATAACTGATTCGGCAAACATATTTGTGTTTTTGAGGGGCTGAGCCTTCATGTGCCACATCGGCTTCTGCGCTGACAACGTATTCGTAATTGCCTAAACTCCACGCATTTAATGGTTTTGCTGGCAACGTGACAGACGTTTTCTCATCTAAACTGGCTTTAAGATGAGCATTGCAATGTTGGAAAGCAAATTCTGTCATTGGAGAAGATTGCGCAAACATACTGCCTTGGTCTTTTGTATCAACCAAAAACAAATCAGATGAGGCTACTTCTTTTGCTTTAGGAATTAGCACTTCGCGCTGTAACACAACTAAGCCAACCACAACGGCAATTAGCGCAAAAAGTTTTTTCTTACTCATTTTGTCCATAAAAATCCCTGTTTTAAAAAGGTTAATGAAAGCGCGAATTGTACGCGCTAAAGATTGAATTCGACATTAAAATCAATAGCCTTCAACATCCAGTTGTAATTCGTGTAATGGCGTATCAATACGATGCACCGTTGAAATCACCTCGCCATCGTCATACAAATCAAAAATCCGATAACCCGGTGGCGTTCTGTCCATACTAAAATCCGCGCTGTTTGGCGTGAATTGAAAACACGTTGACGGTGTACCGAAAACGAAAACCTGACCGAATTTTTTGTCCATTTCTTGATGAATATGTCCCGTTGAAATCACTCGAACATTCGGATAACGCGCCACAATCTCTAAAAATGCCTGACTATTTTCAATAGTCATGGTATCCAGCCACGCACTATCAGTGGGTAAACAATTATGATGAACCACGCATATTGCAAATAAATGGCTCTGCTCTTTTAAACAATTTTCTAAAAAGTCTAATTCAGATTGCGCTAATCGCCCCGCTTCGCTGTGTAAAATTTGACTATTTAGCGTGATAATTTGCCATTTTCCCCACACGGTTTGTTTACGGCAATTGACGAGCGATGAGTTTAGAATTTGTTGCATTAACGGGTAATTATCGTGATTTCCAGCTAAACACAACGTTGGTGTTTTATACGTTTCGATTTTATGCAAAATGCGCTGATAACTTTCGCTGCAAGGCGATTGCGCTAAATCGCCAGATAACAACAATACATCGTATTGCGTGCGTTGCTCAAAAGCGTGTGCCAAAACGGCGTGAAAGTAATGTTCGGTTTTAACACCTAATAAGGTGCTTTCTGGCGTAGGTAAAACATGTAAATCCGTCAGTTGTAATATAGACAAACAAGGTGATTTCATTCAATGATTACTCAATGGGTTTGAAAAGAATTTTAGAATTGCGCTGTGGATTATAAAGTGCTTTAAGAAAATCAGGAACTTTTGCCCATTCGCATAATGAAAATCCACGCTCAATAAACCATTGCACTGTCTGAGTTGATAATACAAATAATGTTTGCACACCGTGTTGTTTTGCTTGCGCTAAGGCTGTCGAAAATAAACGTTGTCCGCGTGCCTTGATAATCTTTATGCACAGCAAGGCAGGCAAGTACGGCACAGTTTGCAGAAATAAAATGCAACGCCGTGCAACCAATAATTAACCCGTCACGCTCAATTACCACATAATCAGCAATTTCCATTTCAATTTTTTCACGCGACCGTTTGGCTAAAATGCCGCGTTGTTCAAGCGGTTTAATGAGTTCCAAAATACCGCCAATATCATTTAACGTTGCCTCACGGCAAATTTCATACGGCGCAGAACTAATCAATGTTCCCACACCGTCTCGGGTAAATAATTCTAATAACAATGCGCCATCACGATGACGATTTAACAAATGCACTCGCGCGATGCCCGCATTACAATTTTGAATTGCCGCTTGTAGCGGCTGACGCATAATTTCGGGTAACGTATCGTTTTGTTCTAATAACGCATTTGCTTCCTCGGTCGTTAATTGAGGAATCAAATTTCCATCCGCATCAATGCAACTTTGCTCAGTAAGAAAAATCAATTTTTCGGCATTCAAGGCAATCGAAACAGCCGTGGCAACTTGTTCGGCAGATAAATTAAACACGTCTCCACTCGGTGAATAACCAATCGGGGAAATCAAAACTAAATTATTTTGTTCAAGTTGCGCGTGAATATCATCACTGTTAATACGTCGCACCGCACCCGTATGCGCGTAATCAATGCCATCAATGACGCCGATTGGTTTGGCAACGATGAAATTCCCCGACGCAACTTTGAGTTCGGCATTTGCCATCGGTGAATTTGCCAATCCCATCGAAAGCAACGCTTCAATTTCAACCCGCACTAAACCGGCGGCTTCTTTCACGCATTGCAACGCCACATCATCGGTAATTCGCAACCGATTATGGAAACGCGCTGGATGATTAAGTTTTTGTAAACGCGCATCAATTTGTGGACGAATGCCATGCACCAAAACTAAACGAATGCCTAAACTGCTTAGCAATGCAAAATCATGAATCAGATTTTGAAATGACTCGTCTTGCAACGCTTCGCCGCCGAAATTGATAACAAATGTTTTATTGCGATGCGCTTGAATATAAGGCGAAGAGGCGCGAAACCAGTGGACGAAAGCGTTGTTATGAGATGTATTCAAATATAACCCCACGTTTTAAATTGACTTTGAAATTCGGGATGATTTCTAAATGTAATAAAAAATAAAAATTCCGGTGCTAAATCTAATTCATCTGACCAAACTAATGTCTGGTGTTCAAGCTTAAATTTTTTGAATTCATTTTCTTCGCGCAAAGGCAAAAATGGTAGACGTAAATCGCTAAAAATTACATCGTAAAGATTTGCTTCGCCTGAATTGCCATCATTAAAAGAGAGGAAAATTCTATAATTTCCAAGATAAATAGCATTTGTAATACTTAACATGATTTAAACAAGCGGACTGATTTTGTGATATTGCCCCGTCGTTTTGATGCTATACCAATCTTCGAGTAATTCTTGTTGATGTTCTTGCGCCCATTCAACCACCAAACTTAAAAATCGTGAAGGTAATTTACCTTCAACAATACCTAATGTATCAATTGAAATCGCGGCTCTGAATTCATTATATTCTGCATGAAAGTGAGGCGGATTGTGTTCGTTGAAATACATGTAAATCACAATTCCTAAAAATCGACTTATTTCTGGCACGATAGATCTCCTTATAATTGTTCCAACGCCACTTTCACATCCGCTAAAACACCAGCCCAATTACCACATTCTGGCTGACGAAATAAACGCATGCTTTTGTACCAAACCGAATCATTGCGCTCTAATAACCATCGCCAATCCGGCACTTTCGTAATCAATGTCCACACCGGTAAATTTAACGCACCTGCCAAATGCGTCGGCGCAGAATCCACCGTAATCAATAAATCCAACGCGCTCAACAATGCCGCCGAATCGGTAAAATCATGAATAAACGGCGCGGCATCCAAAATCGTCACGCCTTCAGGACAGTTTTCTAATTCTTTTTTGGCTTTATCGCCTAATTGCAAACTGATAAAAGTGACATTTTTAACGCTCGCAAACACGGATAATTCGGAAAAAGCAATGGAACGATTTGCGTCATTGGCATGTATAGGATTGCCCGCCCACACTAAACCTACACGTTTATGTGCGGCTGGAATATGTTGATTGAGCCAATTTTTCCACCATGCCAATTTTATTTCGTCTATCGATAAATACGGTACGTTCAACGGAACAGTTTCAAGCGTCGTTTGAAACCAATACGGTAACGCTAACGGAAATACCCAAAAATCATAAACTGTTTGATGCTGTTCGCCATTTTCTAAAACACGGTCAAGCCATGGAATCGTTTGAAATAATGCCACCAGCGGCTTTGTCACCAAAACCCAAACTTTCGCACCAATCGTTTGCAAATGCTGGGCATAACGCACAAATTGAATCATGTCACCTAAACCCTGTTCAGAATGAATCAAAATTGTTTTGCCTTGCAACGGTTCGCCTTGCCATTGTTTAGCCGTCAAATTCGGTTGTTTAGGTTTACTTGGATTTGCGTTTTCAGGATGATAAAACCACTGATATTGCGCCCAACCTTCTTTTAATCGACCAAGTAACATCAAGAGCAACGCAAAATTATAATGTGCATCGATAAACTGTGAATCGAGCTGTAACGCGGTAACAAAATGCTGTTCAGATTCTGCGAATTGCGACTTATTTTTTAAGATGAGAGCCAAATTGCTGTGCGCTTTAGCTTGATTAAAATCAATGGAAATCGCTTGCCGATAACTTTTTTCAGCCTCTTCAATACGTTGCAATTTTTGCAATGTCACACCGTAATTGTAATGCGCTTTGGCGTATTCAGGACTTAACGCAATGGCTTTTTGATAACTTAGTTCAGCTTCGTCGAAACGATTTAATTTTTCTAACGTAATCCCTAAATTATTATGCGCGACGGCAAGATTGGGTGAGATTTTCAAGGCTTGCCGTAAACATTTTTCGGATTCATTTAAACGATTTTGTTGTTGATAAGTGTTGCCTAAATTGCTCCACGTTTCAGCATCGTTTGGCGATAACTCTGCGGCCGTTTGTTTTGCTATCAATGCTTCGTCGATTTTACCAATGGCTTGAAAAACTGCACCCAACAATTTGTAACCTAATCCATGTTTTGGAAAACGTTTAATTAAATCTCGCGCCGCTTTTTCTGCTTCGGCGTATTGGCGTTGATTGTATAACGCTGCAAGCGTGTTGATTTCATCCGACGTTGGCGCAGCTGGAAATTTTTTTGTAGCTTTGAATGGCGTGTTTTTTTTCATCGATTACTTTGAAACCAAAGGAAAATTTTCAGGATGTCGAATGGAATCAACATGCAAATCTATATCCAATTCTGACCAATAAAGATGATGAGGCAAAGGTCGTTCCACACAAAATAAATTTTCTACCGTCGCTTTTTTGAACCATGGAAATTCGGTAAATGAAACAAAAAGTTCTTCTTGACTATCATCAAGAAACAACCAAAAACCATGTTGGGTGATACCTGAAATTTCAACAAGCGAAGTGTTTGACCCACGCATTTTTAATCTCCAATTCGTGTGATTTGACCAAATTTTCTACCGTTTTCAATTCTTGTGCAGATAATCCAAAATTTTGCGCTAATTCAATCATCGGTTCTAACCAAAATTTTGCCTCACCGGCTGAATGCTGAATATGAACGTGCATTCGTAATTCTTCACGCGAAAAAAAATAAAATCGATAGCCCCGTTCTCGAAATACTGTGGGACTCATGATAACTAGGCTTTCCGAATATAAAACGTTTGCACATTGTCATGTTTTGTCACGGTAATAATTTCGTGTGAAACTTGCTGACAATAAACACCAAAATCTAAATGTGCCGCAGGGTCAGACACCAAAATTTTCACTACTTCCGCAGAATTTAATTGATTCATCGCTTGTTTAAGTTTCAACAACGGCATCGGGCAATTTAAACCAACCGCATCAATTTCAAGAGTAAATGACATCATAAGTTTTAACGACTCACCGCACGATTTTTATCTCGAATCCACTCACTCCATGAACCCGCATACAATTTAGAACCTTTTAATCCGGCATATTCCATGGCTAACAAATTATGACTTGCCGTCACGCCTGAACCACAATAATGCACTACATTTTCCGGTACGGTTTTGCCAATCAAAGAATTAAATTCCGTGCGTAATTTTTCTGGTGATAAAAATAAACCTTGTGCATCTAAATTTAATTGAAACGCGCGATTTAACGCATAAGGAATGTGTCCCGCCACAGGGTCAATCGGTTCAACTTCGCCACGATAACGTTCAGGCAGCCGTGCATCAATTAAACAAATGGCTTTTTGCGCCAGCGCGTTTTGCACTTGCAGCGCATTCAACCACAACGAATTATCCACATAAGGTCTAAACGTCGTTGCCTTTGCACGCGGCAAAACAGTGGTCACGTCATAATTTTTTTGCCAATGTTGAATACCGCCATTTAACACCGCCACTTTTTCATGTCCTA
>DALYHZ010000113.1:0-8286 GCA_031970635.1 Methylococcaceae bacterium
ACTCGACGAATATTTGAATATCGAACTTGATGATTTTGAAACGTTGCAGGTGGACAAATGATTGATGATTTCTTAACGCACTTACGCGAAATGATGACCACGCATTCTGTTGATGTTTTAGTTGCTGACAATATCGTCGAAAAAGTGCGTAAAAACTGGGGCGGTCTACCTATTTACATCAAAAAAAAGACCGAGTTAGATTCTCGTAATGCTGAAATATGCCGCCGATTCACTGGTAAAAACCACGCTGATTTATGCTGCGAATTCGATTTGAGTTATCAGCAAATATGCAAAATTATCGCGCTGGGTAGGAACAACTTAAAACCGAAAAGGAACGGTTTAAAATCGAGTTAGAAATGGCAAAAAAATTGGCGCGTGAAGCTGAAATTAAAACCCTGTTCGCCGTATTGGGTCGTGAATACAGTGAAGAAAAAGCCAAACCTTATTTCGAATTTACCGATGAGCAGTTTGCATTTATATCCGCTGATTTATTGACTTATCAACCCCAAAAATTCCCCGCCAAAAGCGTAATGATTCACTAAACCCACAACTAAACGACGACATGAACAAGAAAGAAATCATCGAACTAAAAAACAAAATCAGTGACGTAAAATCGAAAATTTCAAAACTCGATAAGTTACTCCAAGATAATGCAGAAAAAGAATTTGAATTATTGGCACCCAATCTGATTGAACAAAAAAATACTCTTTTGATTGAGGCACAACTTGGAACTGATAACGCGACAGAATTGGCACAAATCGAACGTCGCATTGTCGAAGCAACAAAAATTGACCATAAGAACAAAGACAACGAAGCAAAACGCCGTGATTTCGTTAAAACCATTCAAGTGCGTATTGATGCCGAAAAAGAAGTTTTAAACGATCTCGTTACCAAATATAAAGCGGCTGCAACGGCGTTTTTAATCAATGAACTGGCTGAAAAAGAAAATCAAATTAAGTTAGCCGAGGACACTCGATTTAAGCGTGTTATCGAAGCCGATGCCATTGAATCTGTGATTAGTATGTTTTTTGACAAAAACTATGCGTCAGGAATCACAACAAACAAAGAGCGAGTTTTTGAATTGTGGAAAACACGTTGCGGGGCTTGGAAACATTTACAGACCCGCTGGAAATGGAAACCCAAAAAGAATTGCGGTGCTAACGGATTACCTCAAAAAACAAGGTATCGAAGAAATTACCGTTTAACCAAAGAGAACCGTCGAAAGGCGGTTTTTTTATGTTCAAAATTTATCACTTTGGCATCGATTGCGGGGCAGGGTTACTCTTGAGGGGGTATTTTTGGGGGTATATTTTTATTTTTGTTTTTATAATTCGTTATTTTTAGGGGCTTGTAGCTTTAACTTCGGTTGACCCCGCCCCACCAAAATTCAGTCTGGTATAAACCAATCAAGACCAACCCCTTGATATTCAAGGGGTTGGTCAATTGGATACAAGACTGTTATCAGTCTTGAATGGTCCGCATAAGTCTCAGTTATGGCACAAGATTGACACAAATGCGGCACAATTCATCCAAGCAAATTCACTCACCGATAATTTAGGCACAGAAAATTGCCGACAATTCCGTCAACTTGTTTTTAGTAATCATCCTTCAATTGCTATTGATTTAGCTCTCCGATATGTTCACACGGCTGAACAGTCTGATGTAAGCAAAGCTAATAAAGAACTTTTTGACATTCACAATCAATTGCGTATTAGCGATTTAAATTTGTGTAACAGCACGGATGATTTAAAAAAATTCGCTAAACGTTGTGCCGGTAAATGTTTTTTACAAAAACAAAAATCCGGAATAACCCCTAAAGCGATTTCTGAATGTTCAAAACTTCTTAGTCGTTATCAATTATCACCTCCTGATATTTGCAATGATAATTTAGAGCCTTGTCTTAATCGTTTATGCGATTAGAAAAAGTAAGCATTTAACTTAAACTTTGTTATGCAACGACGAACGCATTTTGAAATTATTCAAAATACGTTTCTTTATATGGATTTAAAGGTCATTTTGCTAAACTGAACCAGATCAAACACATTGATACAGGCAATTAACTAATGGTTTAGCAATTCGCCTAAAATCTCGTACAAAAACTCGCTTTTAAAAGGCGGTTTTTTCTTAAAAAATCAAAACCAGAGATCCCAATGACAAAAGAAATAAGCCTTAATGTTTTCAATGTACGTTACAAATATGAAAATTAAAACGCTAATTTTAAAAAACTACCGCTGTTTTGCAGATTTGAACATTTCGTTTGAATCAGGTAACGATAATAAAACAACCATTTTCATTGGTGACAATGGCGCGGGAAAAACAGCAATTTTGGATGCTTTAAGTTTGAATTTGAGTTGGTTGATAGCCCGTATCAATCGCGATAAAGGAAAAGGTAAAAGTATTGCAGATATAGATATTGCTAATAACAAGTCATATGCGATTGTTCAGATGCAATTAAACTATCAAAGTGAACTTTATCATTTAGGAATTACAGGAACACGCAAAGGACGTTCAAAGCAAAAAATTGAAAGCCAATTAACAGAAATTTCAAAATTAGCAGAAATTTTCAGAATACAACTTACTGAAAACGATAACATTTCATTGCCGTTGATTGTTTATTACCCTGTTGAACGGGTAGTTGTTGATATTCCGTTAAAAATTAGAACACGCCACAATTTTGAACAAATTGATGGTTACGACAATGCACTGCAACAAGGTGTCGATTTTAGACGTTTTTTTGAGTGGTTTCGTGATAGAGAAGATTTTGAAAATGAATTGTTGATTTCTCAATATCAAAGTTTGCTTCAAAGTATGTCACTAAAATCGCTGAAAGCGTTTGAATCATACGGAATCATCCCCCAAGAAAAAGATAAACAATTAAATGCGGTTCGCAAAGCGATTCAAACATTTATGCCTAATTTTGACAATTTGCATGTTGAACGAAAACCCCGTTTAAGAATGGTGGTTAATAAAAATGGCAAAAAGTTAGACGTAGGACAACTTTCACAAGGCGAAAAATCGTTAATGTCGCTCGTTGGTGATATTGCGCGGCGTTTGGCAATGATGAATCCAGCATTAGAAAATCCGTTAGAAGGTGAAGGCATCGTGTTGATTGATGAAATCGATATGCACTTGCACCCAACATGGCAACGTTCTGTGATTGGTAATCTCAACAAAACCTTTCCAAATTGCCAATTTATTCTCACGACACATTCGCCGATTGTGATTAGTGAAACGCCTAATTTATTGGTTTATGCGTTGGATGATGGCGAAATTACAAGATTGAATAATCTCTACGGCATGGATGTAAATGATGTGCTGTTATCGGAAATGCACGCCGACATTCGGAATGTTGAAGTACAGAACGCTTTTGATTTCATACTTAATTCGTTGCAAACGGGTGATTTAGAAAACGCAAAATTGCGCTGTGCTGAATTACAACAAAAAATCGCCGTCGATAATTTAGAACTCAATAAAATTCAATTGTTGATTAAACGTTTGGAATTTCAACGTGCGAAAAATAACTAAAGGCAACGAACCTGCTGAATTGACGAGTTGGAAACGTAAAAATCCACACGGTCGTTATGATGATTTGTCACACGTTGAACGTGGCGCGATAAATGAAACAACGCGCAAAGAACAATTCGGATTGTGTGCCTATTGCGGTAAAAAAATCGGTGAAAATGACAGTATGAATGAACACGTTGAAGCACAACGTTTAGCACCTAATCGCACGCTGGATTTTAATAATATTGTTGCATCTTGCACCAAGTCCAAACAGTGTGATGCCGCGCATGGTTCTCAACCTTTGCCATTAACACCGTTGATGGACGAATGCGAAACGGAATTGAAGTTTTATTTTTCTGGTGATGTTGAAGGTTTGACGGACAGAGCAAAACAAGCCATTGATGTGTTGAATTTGAACAATCAATCTTTGATAGCAAAACGCAAACAGCAAATAAAAACATTAGTAACGCCACCTGACACAATAGAAAGCGTCCTTTTTTGGGATAGTGAAACGATTGAAATGTTTATCAGTGAGTGGCTTCAAAAACCAGATAATGATGGATTTTTACAGGCTTATAGCCCTGTGTTGGTAAATATGTTGCGGCAAAGAGTTATTGCATTTTGATCGCCGATGGGCAAGCCTGTTGAAATTAGTGACGTGTTTAATGGATTTCAGAAGTATTGGTATGATGAGCGGCAAGCGGTTGGGTGATTTTTTACAAATTTTTGGAGCGTACAAAGTGGAATGGGTAACTTGTGAAAATGTATATGATGAAAGTTGGCGTAGGCTTTTAGAGTACGCGAATATTGAATTAGCAATGGAAGCAATTAGGGAAATTCATGGTCACGATCCAAAACAAGAGAAAAACTATAAAACTAAAGCCGAGCAGGTTAGATTTTCGTTGCTTCAAGCCAAAGAGTATTTCGAAGCCGCACGAACATCGTCGTTATTTACACAGCCTAATCATTTGTATTACGGCGCAGTTGCTCTTTCAACTGCTTGCATGGTTATTCGTGGTGACGGCAAAAAATCGTTGGATTATCTTAGAAAAAATTCAAAAAGCAGTCACGGGTTAAATTTTACTTTTTCGGCATCTAGTAACACATCAAAGCAAGGATTTAAATTGCTTGAAAATAGTCGAGTTGAAATTTTGCAAGATGGACATTTTGCTAATTGGTACAGTACGTTAAAAAAAGAACAAAAAACTTATGGATTTGTAACAGAAACAAGAGGGAATAATTTCGGTTATTCAGATTTAAAAAGTGTGGGAACATCAACAATCCCAGACTTCAATAACATATTATTGAATGCAAAAAAGCATTCACTGGATACCATAATAAAAACACTCCCTGACTTAGCTAGTGATTTGGTCAGATATGGTATGACGGTAAATGCTGCACGGGGCGAACACCAAATGAATTTGGATCACAATAATAAACGTTATGAAAGCATTTTTACATTTCATGGTTCTCCTTCTCACAATGCGTTGATGGCTGTAGTGAATGGATTTAAGTCTGATAACTTGATCCCTCTTATTGAAATAGCAGACGGTGCAAGATCTGGTGTGGTTAGTTTTTCTAGTGACGGAAAACATAGTTTTACCTACCCCGATTCAAGAGAAACCCTAGATCACAGAGTTATTTTTTATGAAGATGGCTTAATTAAAGTGCCAGAAGTAGTTGATTTGTTTTTAATCAGTTATGCGTTAAGTATGTTGTCTCGTTATTACCCTGATATTTGGGTGCCATTTTTAGAATCTCATTGCAAAGGTGCCAAACTTGTCGAACAAATAGTCCATGTTCTTACATTAAAGTTGACGACTCTAATGTTGAATCAAATTTCTAACCAGCACCTTATTATTTCTAACCACAAACAGTCACAACCATTGTCAACGTATCAAATTATCTAAACAAGCCGCCCATTTCAACAGCACCATCGACCAACGAATTACCAAAATCATGATGAAAGAGAGATTTCATTACAACAATTATCCGCAACATTTAGACGTGGCGATTTACTTGAAATGTTGACTTTATAGTCATAACTTTTAGACTCGGCACAACAATGGCAATAGATGGTTGATTTTATGAATGACGAACAGAGTTCAATTCCCCCCGCCAAAACCCGCAAGTTATTTAACTTAGCGGTTTTTTTTATTGTCTTGAGTTAATTTGTAGTGCCGACGAATGATGCAATTTTAATAACTTTAAAATAAGCATTTGAAACGATGACCATGTTTTAGGTGGTTTTGGGATGTAAAAAATCGAATACGAACAAACTATTAACAATGATTTTATGGAAGGGAGCGGCTTTTTTTTGTTGTGGTATGATTCGACTTTATGAGTATTAACAAGCAATCACAAAAATGAAAGTTTAAGGAGATGCGAAATGAAAGCCATACTAATGACTGCTATCGGTAGCAGTGATGTTTTAATTGAAGAAACTATCGCTGAACCTAGCTTAATACATCCCACAGAAATCAAAGTCCGATTACACGCCGCAGGTATAAATCCTGTTGATACCAAAATTCGCAAAGGTGGTTTGTTTTATCCAAATGCCTCGTTACCTGCTGTTTTGGGTTGTGATGGGGCAGGTGAAATCGTTGAAATCGGTACTGCCGTAAAAAATTTTAAAATTGGCGATAACGTTTGGTTTTGTCATGGTGGTTTAGGTCGCGAACAAGGAAATTACGCCGAATACACTGTCATCGATCAACGCTGGGTCAGTTTGATGCCAAAAACGGTAAATTTTCAAACCGCCGCCGCCGCGCCATTAGTTTTAATTACGGCATGGGGCGCATTATTTGAACGTGGGGATTTGCAAGCCGGACAAACCGTTTTAATCCATGCTGGCGCAGGCGGTGTCGGTCATGTCGCTATTCAGTTAGCCAAAATTGCTGGCGCGCGGGTTATCACAACGGTCAGTTCTCTTGAAAAAGCCGCTTTTGTCACCGCATTGGGAGCAGACGAGGTGGTTTTCTATAATCAAACGGATGTCGTTACTGCCGTAAAAGAATTTACAGCTGGTCATGGCGCGGATTTAGTATTTGATACCGTTGGTGCAGAGGTTTTTAAAACGAGTATTCCTTGCACTGCGCATTTTGGTCGATTAGTAACTTTACTGGATGCGTCAAATTTAGATTTAAGCGAAGCGCGGATGCGGAATTTGTTAATTGGTTTTGAACTCATGCTCACGCCGATGTTGCGTGATTTGAATTTAGCACGAGATAAACATGTCGCTTTGCTCAAACAGTGTGCAACGTATATTGATGCAGAGAAATTAAAAATTCATGTCAGCGAGGTATTGCCATTATCGCAAGCACGAAAAGCGCATGATTTAATTGAAGCTGGTCACACAATGGGAAAATTAGTGCTTTCGATTTGACCTATCAATTAAAATCTACACGACAGATTTAGGCATTTGTCATATCTTATTTTCTAACGTTTAAGCCAAAGGAAATTTCAATGCGTAGTCAACTTTTATTATCTGCAACAATTATTGCTTTATTAAGTGGTTGTGCCAGCCAAACACCAACGTTAAGTTCAGGCAATGTCCAATATGGTGACAGTAAAGCCGTCGAAACTTTAACCAATGAATTTGGTTCAACTGATTTGCAATCCATCGCGCAAGCTATGACTAATTCACTATTGCAATCTTCAGCTGTTACGTCAAAATCTCGTCCGTTAGTCACTATTGCCGAAGTGAAAAATCACACCAGTGAATATATCGACACAAAATCGATTACCGACACCATTCGCGCGAAAGTCATGAAAAGCGGTTTAATGCGTTTTGCTGTTGATACCAGTGGAATGCAAACCCAAGTCGATGAAATTACCCGCCAAAATCAAAGTGGTTTGTACAAAAAAAGTAAGTCGAAAAAAATTGGACAAATGGAAGGCGCAGATTTTCGTATCGAAGGCACCATCACATCGATTGTCAAACGCGCTGACGATGTTAAAGACGTGTATTACAAATTTAGTTTGCAATTGATTGATAACGAAAGTGGCGTGATGGAATGGGCGGATGAAAAAGAAATTCGTAAAACGTCTAATAAATCGATGTTTTAAGTGGAGTAAATCATGAAACGACGGTTAATTTTATTAGGCTTATTGAGCATCAGTTCAGTTGCTCATGCTGCCAAAATTGCGGTAACAGATTTGGCTTATTCGGATAGAGTGCGAGAGTTTTTTCACAATGTGGAATATCACAATAGCGAATCCGAACGTGGCAGTTCTAGTGCAACGCGCGATTCGTTTAATTCAAAATCCAAAACCGATTATAGCGAATCATCAGGAACGGAAAGTTATATTGAATACGGTGAATTACGAAAATTTGTCGGCGACATTAAAGGCGAATTATTAAAAACGAGTGGTTTTCAACTCACGCAAGCCAAACCTTATACGGCAAAAGGCAGTGAAAAAGTTTTCGACATTATCGATAAAATTAAAAAAGGCTATTATCCCAAAGCCGATTACGTTTTATTTGGGACTGTTAGCGAATTAGATTTTCGTGATGAAGCCAATCCAATTATTGGTACAAATAATGTTGCAAATACGTTTAGCATGACACTTGTGGCGGATTTTAGTTTGATTAACACACGCACTTACGAAATCAAAGCCGCCTTTACTGCAACAGGTGAAGGTTCAGATGTGCGTGTTGCGTCGGCAGGTGGACGTGTTATGCCTAGTCGTGGCAGAGTAGTCGCCGAAGTGTCGCATAATTTAGGCGTTGAAGTCGCACAACAAGTCAATGAACAACTTAATGGGGGAAGCTCGCCAAGC
>DALYHZ010000114.1:0-8200 GCA_031970635.1 Methylococcaceae bacterium
GAGAAATTAAACTCACCTGTGGTTACACTAAACATGCCGAAGGCTCAGTATTAGTAGAGTTTGGCGATACGAAAGTGTTGTGTAATGCGAGTGTAGATAAAAGTGTGCCGCGTTTTTTAAAAGGTAAAGGGGAAGGGTGGGTCACGGCAGAATACGGCATGTTGCCACGTTCTACGCACAGCCGAATGGGGCGTGAAGCCAGTCAAGGTAAACAAAGCGGACGCACGTTAGAAATTCAACGTTTAATCGGACGTTCATTACGCGCTGTTATGGATTTGAAAGCCTTAGGCGAACAAACGATTACGATTGACTGTGACGTATTGCAAGCCGATGGTGGTACACGCACAGCGGCAATTACGGGCGGTTATGTGGCATTATCATTGGCTGTGCAAACCATGCTTGAACGAAAACAAATTAAATTTAATCCGATTCATGGACAAATTGCGGCGGTATCCGTTGGAATTTGCAACGGTGAACCAATATTAGATTTAGATTACGATGAAGACAGTAGTGCCGAAACAGACATGAATATTGTGATGAATGACGCAGGCGCGTTTATCGAAATTCAAGGCACCGCCGAAGGTCATGCGTTTCGTAAAGATGAACTTGATGCACTGCTCGTATTAGCGAATAGCGGTATTCAAACGTTATTAGAAAAACAATCAGAAGCCTTAGAAAACGCGGCGCATAAGTAATTAACTTAGTCATTTGGAGAGAAAAATCGTGACACAAAAAATCACAAAAAAAATCGTCGGCTACAAAGTCGTCAGCAAAGAAGAACAAGACGCACGAATCGATGCACAAAATGAGCAATTTGTGGAAATCGGGCAAGATTTAGAAGAAATGCACGAGGCGTTAAAACGCCCCGAAGTGCTGTTTGGTACAACATATAAAATTAAAACGCCACAATCTGAACACGCACTTTATATCACCATCAATGACATGGTGTTAAACGCAGGAACTGAATTTGAAGAGCGTCATCCTTATGAAATTTTCATCAATTCAAAAAATATGGAACATTTCCAATGGGTGTTAGCATTAACGCGCTTGATTTCTGCGGTTTGGCGTAAAGGCGGTGATCCTTGCTTTTTGGTCGATGAATTGAAAGGCGTGTTCGATCCTAAAGGCGGTTACTTCAAAAAAGGCGGCGTTTATATGCCTTCGCTAGTTGCCGAAATTGGCTGTGCTATCGAATCGCATTTAAAACGCATGGGCATTATGAAAGGGCATGAAATGGAACATCATCAAAAAGCCTTTTTAGATATGAAACGCCAAGAATTTGCCGCCAAACACCAGACTGTTGAAGCAGCGGAAGGTTTCCCTGAGCAAGCAAGTTTATGTGTAAAGTGTAACGTTAAAGCCGCGATTATGATGGATGGCTGCATAACGTGTTTAAATTGCGGTGAGAGTAAATGCGGCTAAACGCTGCCTCGTTTTTTTTCAGATGTTTATTTTTCAACTAAGAGGGATTTGCCATGTTATATAACCAAGCATTATTAGACGAATTGAATGTGTTAGCGCGTTACAATTTAGAAAGTTTGCAAGAAGGTATTAAAGTGCATAAAGATGCTGACCCAAGCGTGATTTCTGCAACCGCACGATTATTTCACAAAGGTTTGCTCGACCAAGAAGATGGTGGTTATTTAACGCATTTAGGATTAGAAGTGGCTGAAAAAGTACAATCTGTTTTGACGATACTTTGTACAGAAGAAAAATAGGTTTTAAAAATAGTCAGGGTTAAACATGTTTAACCCTGACGGTTTCTAGCAAAACCACGAAGCAATCACTTCTGGCGCACTGGGAAAATACCAATGAATGTAAGAAGCACGAACATTTTTATAACGAACGCCCGCATCGCCGTTATCCATCGTAAAACACGCGGTTAAATTTTCATCCTTTTCACGTTTGGAATAATGAAATTCATGACCTTTCGCACCACAAATTTCTTGACGATAACCTAACGAAACCAATTTGGATTGCATCACGGAAATATAAGGCAGTATATTTGCCATTTCCCAAGCCGTGCCGTCTAAATCGATAATTTCATGTCCTAAAATCATCGCGCCACCACATTCTGCTAAAACCGGTTTTCCCGCTTCGATAAATGTTTTCAAGGATTGCCACGTTTTCAATATGGATAATGGTTCGGCAAATAATTCGGGATAACCGCCTGTTAGCCAAACGGCTGTGGCATTATCAGGAATCGAATCGCCTGCCACGGGTGAAAAAAAGACAACTTCTGCGCCTTGGGCTTTCAGCCAATCTAAATTTGCCGGATACATAAAACAACAGGCTTCATCTTTGGTTATGGCAACGGTTACACCGTTTAATCGTGGCGAATCGTTCACGGGTAAAACGTACGGGTAAATAATGTCTGAAAAGGCTTTGGTAAATTCCGTTTCATTCACATGAAAAAATGGCAATAAATCGGGAACATTGCCATTGGGCGTTTTCAAGCCTAAATGCCGACTGCCTAAGGTTTCGTTGTTGCGTTCCATCCATGCAATTAAAGGCGGTAAGTCATAATCCTTTAAGGCTTTATTCAATAATTCAGCGTGATGTTCACTGCCAACGTGATTGGCAATAATGCCTGAAATTTGCACATTTTTTTGTTTGGCGAATTCATGAAAACCGCTCACCAACGGTGCAATAGTGCCACTCATGCCACCCGCATTCACGACTAAAATGACGGGGCATTGCAATACACTGGCTAAATCCACACTCGAACCTTCGCCACCCACGCCACTTGCGCCATCGAATAATCCCATCACACCTTCGATTAACGCAATTTCTGTTTGTGCAACCTGTTGCAGTTGCAAGCGGCATAAATCCGTTCCCATCATGCGTGTATCTAAATTGTAAGAAGGTTTTCCCGTAATAGCTTGATGCCACAGCGGATCAAGAAAATCAGGCCCTGCTTTAAAGGCGGTAATGGATTGCTGTTTATGTTGAAAATATTGCAAGAGCGTAAGCATTAACGTGGTTTTACCACAGCCAGAGTGCGTGCCAGCAAGTAAAGCGATTTTCATAAAATTCATGTTTGTTTAGTTTTAAGGATTGAGCATCATTCTACCTCGAACCTTGCACCTTTTAGTTAAAGCCGACTATAATCCGCGCTCGCTTTTAGGTGTCGATATTTCAGTTATCGATTAAACGGGAAGTTGGTGAAACGCCAACACTGCCCCCGCAACTGTAAATAAGTTAAGCATTCTCTTTAATGTCACTGTGAAGTTCACGGGAAGACAGAGCATGTAGGTTTTTTAAACCGCTTATGAGTCAGGAGACCGGCCTTAAAGTTTATTTCAGACAGCGGAGGGCTGTTATTTGAAAGCAGACCGCACTTTTTCGCCATTCGTTGTCTTCTTTTGTCCTTCGTTGTTTAACCCAAACAATCATGCGCGGGCGGCGCATTAAGGACAAATATGATGCAAAAAATTATCCTTCCTTCAATTCTAATCTCGTTTACCGGCGCATTATACGCGCAAGAACTTCCTGAAAATTTACCTGAAATGGTTGTGACGGCTACTCGTTCAGGAACAGAATCTAAAAACACATTGGCAACAGCGGCTACGATTTACACTCGTGCAGATATTGATCGTTTGCAAGTTCGCACCTTACCCGAATTATTGCGTGGCACAACCGGTGTGGATGTGGTGCAAAATGGTGGTTATGGTAAAACAACTAGCGTTTTCATTCGTGGTACGAATGCCGACCATATTTTGGTTTTAATCGATGGAATAAAAATAGGTTCTGTGACGACAGGAACAGCCGCATTTGAAAATATTCCGATTGAACAAATTGAACGGGTCGAGATTATTCGTGGTCCACAATCAAGTTTATATGGTTCAGAAGCTATCGGTGGTGTGATTCAAATTTTCACTCGTAAAGGCGGTGATAGCGAAACACCAAAATTTAATTTAGATGCAGGAGGCGGCTCTTATTACACGCATCGCACGGCAGGTTCAGTCAGTGGAAAATACAAAAATGCGTGGTACAACGTCGGTGCATCCCATTTTGGCAGTGATGGTTTTTCAGCAAAACCATTCCCCGCTGACCCCGATAAAGATGGTTATCAAAATACAGCCGTGAATGCACGGGCAGGTTATCGCTTCGATAATAATGCCGAAATTGAAGCCTCGTTTATGCGTGCAGAAGGGACAAATGAATTTGATGGCGCGAATACAAAATCCGAAAATAACAGTGAATTTGTCAATCAAGTCATCGCGTTATCAGGCAATATGAATTTAATGGAAAATTGGCGTTCAACGTTACGTTTTGGACAAAGCAGTGATACGGGGAAAAATTTTACGCAAAATGGAAAATTTACCAGTTTATTTGACAGTACCCGCTGGAATGCGAGCTGGTTAAATCAATTTAATATCGCGGACAATCATCAGCTGATTATGGGGTCAGATTACCGTTTCGACGAAGTAAACAGCACCACAATTTATCAACAAAAATCCCGTTATGACGTAGGTGTATTTAGTGAATTGCACAGCCGTTTATTCGATGACCATTTCGTGAATGCGTCGGTGCGCTGGGATAATAACGAAACGTTTGGTGATTATGTAACGGGAAGTGTTGGTTGGCGTTATCAATGGAAACACGGCATTAGTGTGTTGGCAAATTTTGGTAATGCGTTTAAAGCCCCGACGTTTAATCAACTTTATTGGCCTGATACGGGGTTTGGCGGTGGTAATCCAAATTTAAAACCCGAAGAATCGAAATCGTATGAAACCGGTTTAATCGGTGAGCATGATTGGGGAAATTGGGAATTACGCGCTTATCATACTGACGTGGATAATTTAATTTCGAGTTGGCCGCCGCAAAATATTGGTAAAGCGCAAATCGAAGGTATCGAAGCTGAAATTGGGACAGAAATTCAAGGGTGGCGACCTAAATTAACCATGAATTTACTTCATCCCGAAAATAAATTAACGGGTGGACGTTTACCGCGTCGTGCAGATAAAACAGTCGCGTTTGATTTATCAAAATCGTTTGCCGATATTGATGTAGGTGCGGCGGTCATTGCACAAGGTTCTCGTTTTGATGATATGGCAAATAAAATACCGGTTGGTGGTTTTGTGACCGTCGATTTACGTTCAGCCTATCATTTCAATAAAAACTGGATGCTCAGTGCAAAACTCAATAATTTGCTAGATAAAAATTATCAAACAGTTAGCGGCTATAATACGGCAGATAGAAACTTTTTCATCTCAATTCACTACAACAATTAACTTAGGAGTTTTTCCATGAATTACAAAACTTTTTTACCTTTAGTCGCGCTCATGGCAATAACGCGCGTCCATCATTTTGGTAACGCGTTTTCATTACCCGATGCGTCACTGGCAACGTTTTTTTTAGCAGGTTTGTTTTTTCAACAACGTAGTTTATTTGTAGCGCTTTTAATTGAAGCGGGATTGCTTGATTACGTTGCCATTAGTCATTTTGGCGTGAGTGATTTTTGCGTATCACCGGCTTATGTTTTCCTTGTGCCAGCGTATTTTGCTATGTGGTTTGCGGGACGTTTAAGTGCAAAATTCAAATCGATGCAAGGCACAGAATTAACGTTATCGCTTCCAGCAATGGCGACTTTATTGGCGGCGACAACGAGTGCATTTTTAATGTCAAATGGTAGTTTTTATTGGTTGTCAGGTCGTTATCCTAATGGCGACTTCGCGCAATATATTGAACGTGCGTTACATTATTATCCGCCGTATGCCGGCTATGCTTTGATGTATGTCATTTTAGGTTATGCTGTTGTCAAAACAGTTAAATTATTTCCTTCGTTAGTCGCGCGTAAAACCGCTTAATTTCCAAAATAACAAGCGGCTTTAAAATATAAAGCCGCTTGATTTGTCCTCCTGTATTAGTTATGAGTTTTCACGGCGGTAATATTTACGCTTTTGCAAACCAATTGCATTGCTTACCAAACGACATTATTGATTTTTCTTCCAATATTCATTTTGAACAAGCTGTGAATTGGCATGACTTGTCGAATTTAAATCTTGTCCCTTACGCTGATCCGCATTACACCGATTTAAAACGGGCGATAAAACAGCGTTATGCCTTGGGCGAATATGTGGATTTAGAAGTTTTTAACGGGGCAAGTTCAGCTATTTTTGCATTGCTTCGATTTTTAAAGCCTAACGATTTAGTATTTTATACGCCGCTTTATGGTGAATACGCGCAAATTGCTCAAGAATTAAAATCCACTTTGCATGTTATCAATCGGCTTACGGATAATTTGTTTGCGCCAGTTCCTGAAAACAGCACCGTTATTTTTGTGAATCCTTCAACGCCTGACGGCATGTGTTATGAAATGGCTAAATTATTTAAACACTGGCAAACAGTAAATTGCACGATTGTAATAGATGAATCCTTTTTAGATTTTTGTGATGCGCCTTCAATGGCGGATTTCATCGCCAGTTATGACAAATTGTTTATTGTTAAATCGCTATGCAAATTTTACGGTTGCGCGGGCGTGCGAATCGGTTTTGTAGCAGGACAATTTGAACCGATTGCAAAATTACGTTCTTTTGAACCCGCTTGGAAAATATCCAGTTTTGATATGGCATATATGCAAGAAGCCTTAAAAAATATTGCCTTCATTAAAGCCACGAAAGACGAAACAACATATTTACGCGCGAAATTAAAACAGGTTTTAATCGATTCAAACTTGTTTGAAAAAATTTATGACGGTTCAGCAAATTTTGTTTTGGGGCGTTTGCAAAACAGGAATGGCGATGAATTACAAAACCAACTCGCGCGTTTTAGAATTTTGATTCGTAATTGCGAAAGTTTTGACGGTTTAGATAATCAAGACGTGCGTTTTGCGGTGAAATCAAAAGTCCATATTGAACAATTAGCTCACGCTTTAAACGCTTGCCATGATTGAACTTGCACTGGCGGCGTATTTTTTTGACAAATTGTTTGGGGAATTGCCGTGTAAACATCCTGTCATGTTTATGGGCGATTTTATCAGTGCATTTGAACAGCGTTTTTATCAAGACAGTGTTTGGCGAGGTGCAATTTTAGTTATCAGTTTGACTGCTATAACCTTGTTGATAAGTGTTACATTGCTTCAAGTGAGTTCGTTTTTGCCGGCATCGTTACAATTTTTTGTTTTAGCCATTTGTGCATCGAGTGGTTTAGCGATGAATATGTTGCACTCAAGCGTAGCGAATGTCGCAATCAGTGCATCGCCACAAAAAGCGGTTAGTCAACTGGTTAGTCGTGATACCAAAAACATGAACGAAACAGATGCCTATAAAGCCGCCTTGGAAACATGGGCAGAAAATCTAAGCGATGGTGTTATTGCGCCGTTGTTTTATTTAAGCTGTTTTGTTTTATCAGGCATTGCTATTTATAAAGCCATTAACACCATGGATTCGATGATTGGTTATCGCACGGCGCGTCATGAAAAATTTGGTAAAATTGCCGCGCGTTTAGATGATGTCGCAAATTACATCCCAGCGCGTTTAACGGCATTGTTAATAATTTTAGTCATGCCTCATAAAAAACACAGTTGGAAAATTTTGTGGCGCGATGGTAATAAATTAGAAAGTCCAAACGCCGGTTATCCGATTGCGGCATTAGCAGGCAGTTTGCGAATTTCGTTAGGTGGTGCGGCGCACTATCATGGCAAATTAAAATTAAAACCCAGTTTAGGCGATGACTTTCATCCCATCACCCGCGAAACGGTAAAACAAGCGTTAATGTTACGCCAACGTTTTGATTTAGCCATCTTCGTCATTTTGTTAGGTCTGTTATGAAAGCAAAACCATATTCTCCTGAAGAAATTGCCGCTGTTTATCGCGCAATTTATGAACGGCGTGATATGCGTCATTTTTTGCCAGACGCGATTGAACCTGAAATTCTACAACGCTTACTTCGCGCCGCGCATCACGCGCCCAGCGTGGGATTTATGCAACCGTGGCGATTTGTGCGAATTACGTCACCCGCATTACGCAAACAAATTCATGTACTGGTCGAAGAAGAACGCCTTTTAACTGCTCAAGCACTTGGCGAACGTTGTGATGATTTTATGGCATTAAAAGTTGAAGGGATTTTAGAGTGTGGTGAATTATTGGTTGCGGCATTATGTGAACAGCGTGAGCAATATATTTTTGGACGACGCACCTTACCGGAAATGGATGTCGCCTCACTTTCGTGTGCAATTCAAAACATGTGGTTAGCC
>DALYHZ010000115.1:0-8188 GCA_031970635.1 Methylococcaceae bacterium
CCGGATAAAAGTTTACAATTTGAAGCCAAAGATGAATGGGAAAATATCAAAGACATCGGTCAAACGCTTTCTAAAGAAACGCTTATCGATAAAGCCTTGCAACAACGCCCTGATTTACAAGCCGATAAGTTAAGAGCCGAACAAGCAAATAAAGCCTTAGAATTAGCCCAACGTTTAAAATATCCTGATGTCACCGTTAATGCCGGATATGCACATGATCCAAGTAATAATAATCTAAGTTCTGCTTTTGTGGGATTTAGCGTTCCGCTACCGCTTTTTTATCAATACCAAGGCGAAACAGATAAAGCCTTTGTAAATCTGAATCAAAACAAACTTGCCATCGAACAAACAGAAATAAGTATTCGCAATGAAGTCATCGTGGCATTAGCCGCTTGGCACAATGCGAATAAAGTTGTGCAACGCTTTAATGAGGGACTATTAAAAGATGCACTCACCGTTAAAAATAGTTCAGAACTTGCTTACAGTAAAGGCGCGACAAGCGTTCTTGATTTTATTGATGCCCAACGCAATTACAAAAATGTTATGCGTGATTATTATGGTGCGATGATTAACAGGGTGAACGCTTACTACAATTTGGCAAAATCGCTTGGCATGGAATTAAAAACCAATAAATCTGCCGTCGCTAATGATTACAACAGCTACAAAAAATAAAAATGATGACTAATTCAAATTTTTACTCAAAAAAGGAAATAAATTTCCCCGCGCTATTCTTAATGTTACTGTTGACGGCTTGTTCTGATTCGATGGAGAAAGTACCGTCGCCATCACCACAATCCAAAATGCCCGCAGGAGAAGTTTATTTAGCCCCGAACTCGCCTAAAAGAGCTTATGTTAAAACCGCTAATTTGGTATTAACTCAACATCCTTTACTTGAACCCTTAGCAGGAAAAATCGTTTACAACGAAAGTGTCACCTCTCGCATCAGTTCACCCATCGCCGGTCGCGTTATTTCAAGTCCAGTTGCTTTAGGCACGGTTGTATCTGCGGGCTCAACATTGTTAGAACTCGACAGCCCTGATGTCGCCGATGCAGAAGCCGATTTCATTAAATCACAGGCTGATTTAACACTTGCCAGTCACGCTTTTAATCGTCAACAAGAACTTTACGCCGGAAAAGCCATTGCGCGTAAAGAATTAGAACAAGCGCAAGATGATTTAAGCCGCGCTCATAGCGATGTTCAACGTGCACAACAACGCTTGAGAAATTTACATATACATGCCGGACAAAGTGATGGTCGTTTTATTTTAAATTCGCCCATGAGCGGTGTGGTTGTTGAACGCAATGTAACACCTGGTATGGAAGTGCGTCCTGATTTAGACACGCCACTGTTTGTTGTTTCAAACCTTAAAAAACTGACGATACTCATGAACGTTTTTGAGGTGAATTTATCGAAAATACGATTAGGGCAAAAATTGTCTGTTTCAGTACCTGCTTATCCTGATGAGCAATTTCCAGCAACGGTGCAATACATTGGTCAAATTTTAGATGACACAACGCGAACGGTACAAGTGCGTTGTGAATTACCTAATCCAGATGGTCGTTTGTTACCAAGTATGTATGCGACGGTTACCGTAGAAAGTGATGCTTCTGACCAAGCCATTGTGATTCCACTCACGGCTGTTTTTACCGAAGATGATGTGGATTATGTTTTCATTCACCTTGATGAAAATCACTATCAGCAACGCCCTGTTGAAATCGGACTACGATTAAAAGACAAAGCCATTATCACCAAAGGCTTAGAAGCCAATGAACAGCTTGTTACCGAAGGTGCGTTGATGTTACGCGCTGAAGAAGATGCTGAAAATACGACCCCATAACTAAACGCAGGAATAAAATATGATTGAAAGTATCATTGCGTTTTGTTTACAGCAGCGGCTCATGGTCATAGGCATGACCTTAGCGATTGCAGTATCAGGGATTGTTGCGTTTGAACGATTGCCCGTGCAGGCATTTCCGGATGTGCAAAATGTTTTTGTTCAGGTCGTGACGCAATATCCTGGACAAGCTCCCGAGGAAGTTGAAAAGCTCATTTCGCTTCCCATTGAGCGAGTCATGAATGGTCTGCCTCATTTAATAAATCTGCGTTCCGTTTCGATTTTTGGTTTATCGGTGGTGACGCTCACCTTCGACGATAATGCGGAAGATTATTTTTCTCGGCAACAAGTTTTAGAGCGTTTGCAAAACGCAGATATTCCAAGCGATACAAAACCTCAGTTAGGTCCTTTATCCACAGGCGTGGGCGAGATTTTGCGCTATGTTATTGATGCCAAACATTTGCCGTTAATCGAACAACGCGCTTTGCAAGATTGGGTGATTGAGCCGAAATTGCGTGCTGTTCAAGGTGTGGCAGACGTTGTGTCGTATGGTGGTGGTGTTAAAGAATATAAAGTTTCTGCAAAACCAGACCGATTACGAAATTATCGCATTGATTTAAATCAAATATTCGATGCCATTTCGGCAAACAACGCAAATACCGGCGGCGGCTATATCGAACATGGTGATGAAGCACTTGTGGTGCGCGGCGTTGGTTTACTCAAATCTGCCGATGAAATTGGGGAAATTGTTGTTGATACAAACGACGGCGTGCCTATACGCATTAAAGATGTTGCCGATATTAGCGTAGGACCTCAGCCACGCACAGGGATTGTCGGCATGAATCAGCGCGATGATATTGTTGAAGGCATTGTGTTACTGATTAAAGGACGCGATGCAGTTCATGTCTTGAACGGCGTTAAAGGGAAAATTGCAGAACTCAATGAATTTGGCTTGCCACCCGGTGTAAAAATCACGCCTATCTACGACCGCACGGAGTTGGTTGGTCACACCATTCACACCGTCGAACACAATATGATTGAAGGTGCAGTACTCATTCTGATTATTTTGTTGGTCTTTTTACAACGCATTTTAGCCGCTGTTTTGGTGACACTCATCATCCCCTTATCGCTATTATTTGCGTTTATTTTGGTGGATTCTGGCGGCATTTCGGCAAATTTAATTTCACTAGGTGCAATTGATTTCGGAATTATCGTTGATAGTGCGGTGGTTTTAGTTGAAGCGGTGATGGTGCAAGCGACGCTAGATTTAAAACGCACAACCGATATTCGCTCTCTTAGACAATCATTGTTAAGCACCGCAACGGAAATGGGACGACCAATTCTATTTTCAAAAGCCATCATTATCATCGCTTTTTTACCTATTTTTACGTTTCAGCGCGTTGAAGCCAAAATCTTTTCCCCAATGGCATATACGCTTAGTTTTGCGTTGGTGGCATCGATGCTGTTTAGTTTAACGTTTGTGCCGGCAATGCTTACTTATTTGTTAGGTCCTAAAATTGCCGAACGCCATAATCCGCTGGTTCATACGATGGAGAAACACTATCGTCGGCTTTTGGAATGGGTATTAAAGCATGCGCGATTTGTGTTTATTTCTGCTGTCGCTGCATTAGTATTGAGTTTTATGTCGGTGCGTTGGATTGGTACGGAATTTATGCCAAAACTCGATGAAGGTAACATTTGGTTAACCATTACATTGCCTACGCCGGTTTCATTAACTACCGCAAAAGAACTCGAAGAAGAAGTGCGAGATAAATTAGCGGCATTCCCCGAAGCGAAAACGGTATTAACACAATTAGGGCGACCTGAAGATGGTACCGATCCGAAAGGTTTTAACAATCTTGAAGTGTTAATTGACTTAAATCCGAAAGAGACTTGGAAATACAAGAAAAAAGATGAACTTGTGCAAGCTATGGACAAAGAGTTATCGGTATTCCCCGGCATTCTCACTAACTTTTCGCAAGTCATTCAAGATAACGTTGAAGAGGCGATTTCAGGTGTAAAAGGGGAAATCGCGATTAAGATTTTCGGAAGCGACTTAAAAATATTGCAAACGCAAGCCAATCAAATCACCGATATTCTCGAATCTATTCAAGGGGCAACCGACGTTGCCGCCGAACAGCAAGCCGGATTAGCGCAAGTGATTGTCGATATTGACAGAGCCAAAGTGTCACGTTACGGCATCAACGTCGCCGATGTTGAACGTGTGATGGAAATTGGCATGGGCGGCAAACAAGCCTCCGAGTTTATGGAAGGCGAACGGCGATTTGACATTACGTTGCGTTATGAAGAAAGTGCGCGTAATTCGATAGCTGGACTGGAAAGTTTGACTGTGCAAAGCCCAACCGGGCAACGCATTCCACTTTCAGAACTTGCTACGATTAAAATCAATCAAGGCGCATCACGCATTAGCCGCGAAGATAATATGCGACGCATTGCAATTAAATGTAACCTTATCAATCGTGACCAAGGCAGTTTTGTGGCGGAGGCACAGCAAAAAGTGGCGCAACAAATTGCACTGCCCCCCGGCTATCACATTGTGTGGAGCGGACAGTTTGAAAATCAACAACGAGCGATGAAACGTTTGGCTATTATCGTTCCTATCAGTTTAATATTGATTTTCGTCCTTTTATTTTGGGCATTCACCTCGATTAAAAATGCGTTACTCATTGTGATGAATGTCCCATTTGCGATGATTGGCGGTATTCTGATTTTGTTGGCAACGGGCATCAATCTCAGCGTGTCGGCGGCGGTTGGCTTCATCGCATTATTTGGAATTGCTGTACAAAACGGGGTTATTTTAGTTTCGCAATTGAATAAATTACGCCGTGATGGTCAATCGTTACACGATGCCATTATCAATGGTTCGGTTAGTCGTCTTAGACCCGTAGTCATGACGGCACTCATGGCAATCCTTGGGTTATTTCCTGCGGCACTGTCAACGAGTGTGGGTTCAGAAACCGCAAAACCTTTTGCCATTGTCATTATCGGCGGTTTGGTGACAGCGACCATTTTAACCCTCACACTTTTACCTGCACTTTATCGTTATTTTGCTGAATCTGATGAACCTTAAAAGGGGAAAAAAATGAAAGAAATTCGTGCGTTTATTCAACCACATAAATTGAGTTCGGTAACGATCGCGTTAATGGAAATTCCCAATTTTCCTGGTATGACGGTTATCGATTGCGAAGGGTTTGGTCGTGAACATACCGAACACACGCAAGACTATCGACCCTTTTTACCGAAAAAACGTATCGAAATTTTTTCGCCAGATAGCATGGTTGACGTTATTTTTAACGTCATCATGGAAAAGGCACACAGTGGACAGCATGGTGACGGTAAAGTTTATGTCATGGATGTTATCAAAGGCGGACGTGTCCGAACGGCGGAACAAGATCCTGATTTAGGGTGAAATAATCGTTTTGTCTCTGTAAATAGTACGCATACCGTTGCTCGTCTGGTATTATCGAAAACTATTTTCACAGAAACATTTTTCACTTCATGAACAGAACTGATTTATTTAAACAACACCTCGCGCAACGTATTTTATTTTTAGACGGCGCGATGGGGACGATGATTCAAGGCTATAAACTCGACGAAAAAGATTATCGCGGCGAGCGGTTTGCGAATTGGCAAACCGACGTTAAAGGCAACAACGATTTATTGTGTTTGACGCAACCCGATATTATCAAAGCCATTCACAGCGCGTATTTTGAAGCGGGCGCAGATATTGTTGAAACGAATACGTTTAATAGTACGACCATTGCGATGGCAGACTATGAAATGGAATCATTGGTTTATGAAATCAATTTTGCGGCTGCAAAAATTGCGCGTGAAGCGGCGGCTGAATTTTCAACACCTGAAAAACCACGTTTTGTAGCAGGTGTTTTAGGCCCTACCAATCGCACCGCGTCGATGTCGCCAGACGTAAATGACCCCGGTTTTCGTAATATCTTTTTTGATGATTTAGTGATTGCCTACACCGAAGCAACCAAAGCGTTAATCGATGGTGGTGCAGATTTAATTCTGATTGAAACTGTGTTCGACACCTTAAACGCCAAAGCGGCGATTTTTGCCGTTGAAAATGTGTTTGAAGAAATTGGCTACAATTTGCCTGTGATGATTTCAGGCACAATCACTGATGCGTCAGGTCGCACACTTTCCGGTCAAACGGTTGGTGCGTTTTGGAATTCTTTAAAACACGTCAAACCCATTTCTTTTGGTTTCAATTGTGCGTTAGGGGCAACCGAATTACGCCAATATATCGAAGAACTCTCCAACATCGCTGACACGCACGTTTCCGCGCATCCAAACGCAGGTTTGCCAAACGCTTTTGGTGAATACGACGAAACGCCCGAAATGATGGCGGCAGAAATTGCCGATTGGGCGAAAAATGGTTATTTAAACATCATTGGAGGTTGTTGCGGCACGTCACCTGATACGATTCGTGCGATTGTTAATGCCGTTTCAAAATATCCCCCGCGTCAAGTTCCTGAGATTCCAAAACATTGCGCCTTAGCGGGTTTAGAACCATTAAATATCACAGCCGAAAGTTTGTTTGTGAACGTTGGCGAACGCACAAACGTCACGGGTTCAGCGGCATTTAAACGCTTAATTATTGAAGGAAATTTTGAAGCCGCACTCGACGTTGCCAAACAACAAGTTGAAAACGGCGCACAAATCATCGACATCAACATGGACGAGGGAATGCTCGAGTCCAAAGAAGCGATGGTGCGTTTTTTGATGTTGATTGCTTCAGAACCCGATATTGCCAAAGTACCAATCATGCTCGATTCGTCGAAATGGGACATTTTGGAAGCAGGTTTGAAATGTATTCAAGGCAAAGGGGTTGTAAATTCGATTTCAATCAAAGAAGGCGAAGACAAATTTATTCAACAAGCCAAGCTCGTGCGTCGTTACGGGGCGGCAGTAATTGTGATGGCGTTTGACGAAGTTGGGCAAGCTGATACGAAAGAGCGCAAAATCGAAATTTGCCAACGCGCTTACAAAATTCTGACCGAACAAGTCGGTTTCCCGCCCGAAGATATTATTTTTGACCCGAACATTTTTGCCGTCGCAACGGGTATCGACGAACACAATAACTATGGCGTAGATTTCATCGAAGCGACCCGCGAAATTAAACGCACCTTGCCTTACGCGCTGATTTCTGGCGGCGTGTCGAATGTATCGTTTTCATTTCGTGGCAATAATCCTGTGCGCGAGGCAATTCACGCTGTCTTTTTATATCACGCGATTCAAGCGGGTATGTCGATGGGGATTGTGAATGCGGGACAACTTGCGATTTACGAGGACATTCCGAAAGATTTGCGCGATGCGGTGGAAGACGTGATTTTGAATCGTCACGATGGTAGCGGTACAGAAAAATTGCTCGAAATTGCAGAAAAATATCGCGCTGATGGTTCAACCGAAAATAAAAAAGAAGATGCTGAATGGCGACATTTGCCTGTTAATGAACGTTTGGCACACGCGCTGGTTAAAGGGATTACCGATTTCATCGACGAAGACACCGAAGAAGCGCGTTTACAAGCCGAACGTCCGTTGCACGTTATCGAAGGCGCGTTGATGGATGGCATGAATATCGTTGGCGATTTATTTGGCGCGGGAAAAATGTTTTTACCGCAAGTGGTGAAATCTGCACGAGTCATGAAAAAAGCCGTCGCGTATTTAATGCCATTTATGGAAGCAGATAAAACTGCTGCTGACCGTCAAAGCAATGGCAAAATTTTGATGGCAACCGTAAAAGGTGACGTTCACGATATTGGTAAAAATATCGTGGCGGTCGTATTGCAATGCAACAATTACGACGTAATTGATTTAGGCGTAATGGTTCCAGCTGAGAAAATTTTGCAAACCGCTCGTATGGAAAAAGTCGATATTATCGGTTTAAGCGGTTTGATTACGCCGTCGCTCGACGAAATGGTTCACGTTGCCAAAGAAATGCAACGTCAAGGTTTTACCATTCCGCTTATGATTGGTGGCGCGACCACGTCTCGCGCTCACACAGCCGTTAAAATTGAACCTAATTATGATGGTTCAGTGGTTTATGTGACAGACGCATCACGAGCGGTCGGCGTGGCGAGTAATTTATTAAGCGGCGAATTAGCAACCGATTACAAAGAAAGTATTCGCGCCGAATATGAAGAAGTGCGCGAACGTCACAAAGGCAAAGAATCGAAAACCCAACAACATTCGCTCGAAAATGCGCGTAAAAATAAATACGTTTGGACAAATCATCCTATTAAACCATCGTTTTTAGGTGTGAAAGTGATTGATGATGTGTCGCTGGCAACATTGGCTGAATATATCGATTGGTC
>DALYHZ010000116.1:0-8180 GCA_031970635.1 Methylococcaceae bacterium
CAACTAACCTCTTTCCAGTCTTTTCAAAACCACTCCCCTTTTATCTTTTACCTCAATGACCATTGGCATTTGCCCGATCGCATGGGTGGAGCAGGATAAACAGGGATCATAGGCACGAATTGCCACTTCTAAATTATTTAAAAGCGGTTCGGTGAGTTCTTGACCAGATAAATATTCTGCGGCAACTTGGCGAACCGATTCATTCATACCCATATTGTTACTGGTTGTTGAAACGATTAAATTCGCTTTGGTTACAATGTCATTTTCATCAACTTGATAATGATGGAAAAGCGTGCCACGCGGTGCTTCGATAACGCCAACACCTTCAAAACGTTTTTCACCTTTTTCAGGCTCTTCATGTTTTAAAACGTCTGGGTCATGTAATAATTCTTTGATGCTTTCCGCGCAATGCAGAACTTCAATCAATCTCGCCCAATGGAAAGCAAGCATGCTATGAACCATGGCTTCACCACTGTGCGCTTTGAATGCCACACGTTGTTTTTCAGCCAGCGGTGTGTTGATGTAGTCGCAATTGTTCACGCGAGCCAAAGGTCCGACGCGATACCAACCATTTTCTTTACCAATCGACGTTAAATAAGGGAATTTCATATACGACCACGAACGCACCTCTTCATGAATGTAATCGTTATATTTGCAATAATCGATATGGTCAAAAATCGTTTTTCCATGCTCATCTTTTACACGCAAACCACCGTGATACAGTTCTAACGCGCCATTGGGTTGAATCATACCCAAATAATTACTGCGAATTGTGCCGAAATCATCATAAAAAGGCAGATTTGAGCAATGTACTTTTTTCACTAATTCAACGGACGCATCTGACCACGCAATAATTTGGTCAATATCGGTTAATAAATAATCACGTTCTTCTTTGCTTAACGCTTTATTCATACCACCCGCAATTGCGCCTGTGCCGTGAACACGTTTGCCTGAAACCATACGGATCACTTCTTGTCCGTATTTACGCAATTTCACGCCTTGCAAACCAATATCAGGGTATTCATTTAGAACAGCAACCACATTTCGTTTGCTAATATCACTTTCAAATCCAAATAACAAATCAGGGCTAGACAAGTGAAAAAAGTGCAATGCGTGTGATTGCAACGTTTGCCCAAAATGTAACAATCGACGCAACTTCGTTGCTGAAACAGGCAAATTATCTGGGTCAACGCCCACGAGTTGGTCAATGGCTTTTGCTGCCGCTAAATGATGACTCACAGGGCAAATGCCGCATAAACGTTGCACTAAAACAGGTAATTCCCAATACGGACGACCTTGAATGAATTTTTCAAAACCACGAAATTCCACGATGTGTAAACGCGCCTGTTGAACTTTATTGTTTTCATCAAGCAACAACGTTACTTTCCCGTGACCTTCAACCCGCGAAACGGGGTCAACGACAACACGTTTTAAATTTTCTTGATTTTTAGCAGTTTCTAAATGTTCGTACATGGTGCGCCTCTTAAAAGAATTTAGATGTTAATCTGCAACATTTTAACGGATTGAGTTTTCAAACAAGTGACAGTCTACTATTTTTTAGCTTTTTCAGCCGCTAAGATTTCAACTAATTGTTTTGCCGGTAAATAACCGGGATAAATCGTGCCTTTTTCGGTGACAAGCATCGGGGTGCCTTTGACATCAAATTCTGCGGCAAGTGCCATATGTTCATCAACTGGATTCGCACAGGTTTTCGCTTCAATTTTTTGGTCTTTTTTCGAGGCAGTCAACGCAGCATTTCTATCTTTTGCACACCAAACTGAAACCGCTTTGTTATACGATTCCGAACCTTTACCCGCTCTTGGATAAAATAAATATTGAATTTGAATGCCTTCTGCCAAATAGGAATCCAATTCAGAGTGCAATTTGCGGCAATAACCACAATCAATATCGGTAAAAACGGAGACGGTATAAGTGTGAATTTTAGGTTTGAAAACAATCATTTTATCTTGCCCTAATTTTTCCAAGGCTGATTTACGCGCACCGCCTAATTTTTCTTCCGTTAAATCGGTGCGTGTTTGCGTGTCAATCAATCGCCCTTGCAACAAATATTTTCCGTCATCGGTCGCATAAACCATGTTTCCACCAACCATCACTTCAAAAATACCTTTGATGACAGACGGTTGCACACTATCGATTTGAATGGTTGGCATTGACTTCGTTAATGATTCACGAATTGTTTTTTCATCAGCATGAACGTTTGTTGCGGCAAGTAACGCGATGGTCGCGCTTAAAAGTAATTTTTGCATTGTTAATCTCGATTTATTATTGAAACAGCCGCCCAACATCCATAAACATTGCTATTGCCATGAGCAACCCTAGCAACACAATACCAATTTTTTGAAAAAAGAGCTGTATTTTTTCTGATACCGGTTGACCTTTGATTCCTTCCAGCGCGAAGAAAAATAAATGTCCGCCATCCAGCACAGGAATAGGCAATAAATTCAACACCCCTAAACTTACGCTAATCAGTCCCATAAATTTAAGAAAATGTACCAATCCCATTTCGGCAGATTGTCCAGCGTATTGCGCGATGCTGATAGGACCGCTTAAATTATCAAGCGAGGCTTTACCAACAAACATTTGCCCTATCATTTTCAATGTGGACGTGGCGTAATGGTAAGTGGTGCTAAATGCTTGTGGAATCGCGGCAATGGGTGACAATGAATAATTCACTTGAAACGAGTTTAATAAACTTTCTGGAATGTAAACCGACGCGCCAATTTTGCCTTCTGCATTTGGCGTAAGTGTTAGCGATGATTGTACACCATCACGTTCAATCAAAATTTGTAATGCTTTATTCGGATTCGCTTTAACAATATCTACCCATTGTTGCCAATCACTAACGACCGTTTCATTTGCACGGATAATTAAATCCCCCTGCTTTAAACCAGCTATTTTTGCCGTGCCGTTTTCTAAAACCTTTCCAATCACAGGTTGTAATATGGGCGAAAACAATTTGAACCCTAATTTCGCGTAAAGTTCGTCAGGATTTTGGTTTTCTGCGTTATCAATGTGGAGCGTTTTTGCAATTTCGGCATCATCTCGATTTTTAACTTTTACCGCAATATCGGCATTCCCTTCTAGTGCAGTCGAAATAATGCTCGACATCGCGTGCATCCATGTCGGTGTTGGCTCGTTATTCACAGAAATGATTTCATCACCTTCAACAAAACCCGCCATTTCAGCGAATGATTGTGTAGAAGGTTGCCCTAAAATCGGGCGAATACCCATTTCACCAATGACTAACACACTCCAAAACAATGCAACGGCTAACGCTAAATTAAAAATAGGTCCTGCCGCGACAATCGCTGTTCGTGCAAAAAGGGGCTGGCGATTAAACGCGACAGCTAAATCTTCTTGTTCAACCTTCCCTTCACGTTCGTCAACCATTTTGACGTAACCGCCTAATGGAATCGCAGACAAAACGTACTCGGTCGAGTTCGGATTTTTCTGGTATCGCCATAACACGTTGCCAAAACCAATGGAAAAACGTAGCACTTTCACACCTGCTCGGCGTGCCACCCAAAAATGTCCAAACTCATGCACGGCAACTAAAATGCCGATTGCAACAACGAAATAAAACAGCGTGTGTAAAAAATTCATTAGTTTGCCAAATTTTGAATCATTTGATTTGCAACTACTCGTGCTTTGCCATCCATGTCTAAAATCGTTTCTAAACTGTCCGCCTTTTGTACGGGAATTTCGTGCATGGTTTTTTCAATAACAACGGGAATATCTGTAAAACGAATTTGCTCATTTAAAAACGCTTCAACCGCAATTTCATTGGCAGCGTTCAAAACTGTTGGCATTGTCCCACCAACCGTAATCGCTTCATAAGCTAAACGTAAACACGGAAAACGTTGTAAATCCGCAGGTTCAAAATCCATGTGTTTGACGGCAAAAATATCAAGCGGCGATGCCCCCGACTCAAAACGTTCTGAATACGCAAGCGCGTGAGCAATCGGAATTCGCATATCAGGACAACCCATTTGTGCTAACACCGTACCATCAACGTAATCAACCATTGAATGAATTACGCTTTGCGGATGCAACACGACTTGAATTTGCTCTGGCTTCATATTGAAAAGCAGGCAGGCTTCAATCATTTCTAAGCCTTTATTCATCATGGTTGCCGAATCCACCGAAATCTTTTTGCCCATATCCCAATTCGGATGCGCGACAGCTTGCGCTGGCGTAACGTTTGGCAATTCTTCTAACGGTTTGGTTCTAAAAGGACCACCGGAAGCTGTCAATAAAATGCGCCGAACCCCTTTTGCTGTGATACCTGTTTGATAACTCGCCGGCATACATTGGAAAATGGCGTTGTGTTCACTGTCAATTGGCAACAGTTGTGCGCCGGATTTTTCAACGGCATTCATGAAAATATCACCTGACATCACGAGAGCTTCTTTATTTGCTAGCAAAACTGTTTTACCTGCTTGCGCGGCGGCAAGCGTTGGTAGTAATCCTGCCGCGCCGACAATTGCCGCCATGACAGAATCCACATTTTTCAATGTGGCTACTTCAACCAATGCACCCATGCCCGTTAAAACGCGCAAATCTGCTAACGGTGAATGTTCAATTTTCGTTTTAAATTCAGCGGCTTTTTGTTCGTCAACAACGACGACAACTTCTGGCAAATGCGTCACACATTGTTCGTAAAGCGCGTCGATATTTTTGTTCGCCGTTAAAGCAACAACTTTGTATAAATCTGGATGGCGAGAAACTACATCTAACGTACTGACACCAATCGAACCCGTTGCGCCGAGTATGCAAATTCCTTTCATTGAAATAATCCTATCGCTTCAAGCGTAATGCCTGCGTAAAACAATGGAATTGCCGCAATCAAACTGTCGATACGGTCTAAAATACCGCCGTGTCCGGGCAATAATGCGCCACTGTCTTTAACATTAGCGCGACGTTTAACCACACTAAAAAATAAATCGCCGTAAATCGAGATTAAAACCGTTAAAACTGAAAGTAAGACAAAATCTGCCATAACCATCGGATCTTGAAATTTCATGACTAAAATCAAAATGCCTGCACAAAGCACAGCACTACCTAACGCACCATACATGCCTTGCACCGTTTTTCCTGGGCTGATTTCAGGTGACAATTTCGTTGTTCCCCATTTTTTACCTGTGAAATACGCGGCAATATCGGCAACCCAAATTAAAACCAAAAAATAAGCGGTCATTTCTGAGCCATAAAAAACATGCAAGCGTGACAAAAACATCCAACTCATTAACAAAATAAACCAACCAATAACTGCTTGTTTTCGCGCTGATAACTCCAGTTTTAATACGCCTTCAGGTGAATTGCGAATAACGAGCATCACAATAAACCAAAATAAAACAGACGGGGCGGCTAACCATTCGAGTAATCCCGATTGATTGCGAATATCTTCCATTTGGAATTTATATTTATCCGCTAAATAATCGAGAACACCGGCGGCAAGTTCGAGTAATTGTGTCCAAAAATGGATAAATAACATCGAGCCAATCAAACACGCGAAAAATACGCCGCGCTTTTTAAGGCTGGTTACTTTAGTGAGGTCTAGCCATTCATTTGCGCCAAGTAGCACAATGAGCGCGATTAAAAGTGAAAAATACGTCGATGGAAGTTCAAACACCGCTAAAACCACCAACGTGGCGAGCAGTGTTGCGGTGATAATGCGTTGTTTTAACATAAAATTTTAAGTGTAAAAAGTTAAGGGGTGGCAAGCGCGGCAATTTGGTCGCCGGTATGCCCAAAACGCCGTTGGCGGCTTTTAAAACTGGTAATGGCTTCTTGCAACGCCGCTTGATTAAAATCTGGCCAAAGCGTTTGTGTGAAATAAAGTTCTGTGTAAGCAAGTTGCCATAGCATGAAATTACTCACCCGTTGCTCACCGCCGGTGCGAATAAACAAATCGGGTTCAGGTAAATCTGCAAGACAAAGATGTTGATTTAAGATGGTTTCGTTGATGGCACAAGGTGATAATTCACCCGATGCAATACGTTGAGAAACGATTTTACAGGCTTGTGTCATGTCCCATCGTCCGCCGTAATTTGCCGCAATCACTAATGTTAATGCTGTGTTGTGTTGCGTTTTAAGTTCGCCTTCAGTCATTTTTTGTTGAAGCTGTGCATCAAACGCAGTGCGATCGCCAATGAAACGTAAGCGGATATTATTTTTATGTAACTTATCAATTTCATCTTGCAGCGTCGTTAAAAATAAACGCATTAACAATGTCACTTCGGTTTCAGGTCGTCGCCAATTTTCGCTGCTGAATGCAAATAAACTCAGCACTTCAATTTGCGGGTCTGCCGCGCAATATTCAACAATTTTACGCACGGCTTTCACGCCTGCGTGATGACCCACTGCACGCGGTAATAAACGTTGCTGCGCCCAACGCCCATTGCCATCCATAATAATGGCAATATGACGTGGCACAGCTAGCACACTTCGTTCAACCGGCATAAAGTCTACATCGACAATAAATCAGCTTCTTTAACTTCTAAGAGCTTTTCTACGTCTTTAATATACTGGTCGGTTAATTTTTGAATTTTATCTTCTGCATTTTTGGCATCGTCTTCAGAGCAGGCTTTGTCTTTCAATAAATTTTTAACTGACGTATTGGCATCACGGCGGATATTACGAATAGCAACTCGCCCTTCTTCAGCCGTATTTTTAACAATTTTGACTAAACTCCGGCGACGTTCTTCGGTAAGCATGGGCAGAGGAATACGAATGGTCATCCCGTTTGTCATCGGATTTAAACCCAAATCTGATTTTAAAATCGCTTTCTCAATGGCTTGTACCATGCCTTTTTCCCAAGGTGTAATGCTCAATGTTCGAGCATCTTCAACGACCACGTTGGCGACTTGAGAAATGGCAGAATCTGTTCCGTAATATGACACGACAACTTGATCAAGTAAACTTGGATGAGCGCGACCGGTACGAATTTTAGAAAATTCTAATTTTAAAGAATCGATACTTTTACCCATACGGGTTGCGGCATCTTGTTGAATATCACTAATCATCATAAGTTATCCTCGTTCAATAAATGAGCCTATATTCTGCCCTAACATCAATTTCATCACAGCACCTTGTTCAAAAATATTCATAACGCGCATAGGCATATTATTATCTCGACATAAAACCAAAGCCGTGGTGTCCATTACGTTTAAACGTTGATCTAAGGCTTCGTCATAAGTGAGGCGCGAATAAAATTGTGCGTTGGGATCTTTGTTTGGATCGGCAGAATAAACGCCTTGGACTTTTGTAGCTTTAATCATCAATTCTGCATTGATTTCAATAGCGCGTAAACTAGCGGCTGAATCGGTAGTAAAAAAAGGATTTCCTGTACCTGCGGCAAAAATAACAACACGTCCTTTTTCTAAATGTCTTACGGCACGACGACGAATATAATCTTCACACACTTGATTGATTTTTATGGCAGACATAACGCGAACAGGTTGTCCTAAATGCTCAAGTGCATCTTGCATCGCAAGCGCATTGATAACGGTAGCAAGCATTCCCATTTGATCGCCCGTCACGCGATTTAAATCGTCACCGACGGTTTCTGCGCCACGGAAAATATTGCCGCCACCGATGACTAAACCAACTTCAACACCCAAATCGCATAGTTCTTTAACTTCAGCGGCAAGACGTTTCACAATATCGGCATCGATACTGCCACCCGATGAACTCATTAACGCTTCACCGCTTAACTTTAATAAAATTCTTTTGCAAATTAGATTAGTCATGTTTTCTCTGGTGAAAGGTTTTTAAAAGAAGGTTTTAATATTCTAAGAGATTCAAAGTGAAAAATATTTCACTTTGAATCATGAAAACCTGTTTTTAGCTCATTGCGTTGACTTGCGCCATTACTTCTGCGGCAAAGTCTTCTTCTTTTTTCTCAATACCTTCGCCTACTTCAAAACGGCTGAAACGAATCACAGTATTGCCTTTTTCTTTCGTTAATTGACCAACGGTTTTTTTGTCATCTTTAATGAAAGGTTGACCGAGTAAAGTCACTTCCGCTAAGAATTTGCTGATACGACCTTCAACCATTTTCGCAATGATGTCAGCTGGTTTACCACTTTCAGAAGCTTGTGCGGTGAAAATTTCTTTTTCTTTTTCAATCAATTCTGGTGAAACTTGATCTTCAGAAA
>DALYHZ010000117.1:0-2201 GCA_031970635.1 Methylococcaceae bacterium
ATCGGTTCTTTCATCTATTTTTTACAAACGCAAACACGCAACGGCTTAAGTTTTTATGTCAGAAATTCAAACGGCTTTAGTTGGCTTAAAAAATTACATTAGCCAAGAAATTATTGGACAAGATATTTTAGTTGAGCGCATGCTCATCGGTTTACTTGCTGATGGGCATATTTTGGTAGAAGGCGCACCCGGTTTAGCAAAAACGCGTGCCATTAACATATTAAGTCGTGGCATTGAAGGTGATTTTCATCGCGTACAATTTACCCCGGATTTATTACCCGCAGATTTAACAGGAACAGAAATTTATCGTCCACAACAAGGCACATTCGAGTTTCAAAAAGGACCCTTGTTTCATAATTTGATTTTGGCGGACGAAATCAATCGTTCACCGGCAAAAGTGCAAGCCGCGTTACTCGAAGCGATGGCAGAGCGGCAAATTACGGTAGGGCAGGCGACGTATAAATTACCAGAATTATTTATGGTCATGGCAACGCAAAATCCGATTGAGCAAGAAGGGACTTATCCGTTGCCAGAAGCGCAATTGGATCGGTTTTTATTGCAAGTCGATTATCCCAATCCAGAACATGAAAAAGCGATTTTACGTTTAGTTCGCACAGAAGCACGGCAATCTGGGCAAAAATTGAAAAAAACGTTTACACCGATTACACAGACGACGTTATTTGAAGCACGTAATGCGGTGTTGGATTTATATCTTGCCGAACCGTTGGAAGATTATTTATTGCAATTGATTTTAGCGACACGAAAACCAGAAGTTTATGGTGAAGATTTAGCAAGTTGGTTGCAATATGGCGCAAGTCCGAGAGCAAGCATTGCATTAGACCGTTGTGCAAAAGCAAAGGCGTGGTTGTCGCAACGTGATTATGTTTCGCCGGAAGATATTCAAGACATGGCGTTTGATGTGTTGCGGCATCGGTTAATTTTATCTTATGAAGCTGAAGCCGAAGGTATGACGACCGATGATGTGATTAAAGAATTGATTGCACGAATTCCTGTGCCTTAATCGCAGAAAAGGGCGCATTTGAATGCGCCCTCATGCCAACAAATCAATGTAATTTTTCTTTGGCTTTTTCAGCAAGTTCATCAATGATTGAATGCGTAGGCACTTCTGGATGTTCAAAATCGCCGAACGGTTCGCCATCTTTTTTGGTGTAGTTGTAAATGAAATAGCCTAATGGGGCAAAAGCCACTGACGCAATCACTAACATGAAAATCGATATTTCAATAATAGTACCCATAATGTTCTCCTTCAAATTGTTATTTTTATGTTAGGTGAGTGTGGATGGTACACCGTTTTTTTTCATAGATAAATTATAAACACACATTGCGTATTCAATTTTATGGCTCAATTTTTTACACCCTCTGAACGCATTGCAGTTTCGCTAAAAATGTTAGTCGATTTAGCACGTCCCGCAGCGGGTTTAACCTTTCATCATCGTGCCATTCGTGCCAAACAAAGCGGTGGTTATCTTTCGCGTTTTAAAGGGCGAGGTATGGAATTCGATGAAACTCGTTTATATCAAGCAGGGGATGATATTCGCAGTATTGATTGGCGTGTCACGGCAAGAACGGGGAAAACGCATACAAAAATTTTTCGTGAAGAACGTGAACGCCCCGTATTTATTTCTGTCGATCAACGCGCCACGATGCAATTTGCGACACGCGGCGTATTTAAATCTGTGTTAGCGGCAAAACTTGCCGCATTATTGGCGTGGACTGCCCATCATCATGGCGATAGGATTGGCGGACAATTATTTTTTGATGATAATTGCCACGAATTAAAACCACAGAATGGTAAACAAGCTGTATTGCATTTTTTGAATGCGCTGGTAAATCCAAATGTAAAACAAACCGACTTGCCGCATGAAAATTTAGAGCCGATATTTAGTCGTTTATTGCATCATGCAAAACCGAGTAGTTTGCTTTACATCATTAGCGATTTTCGCGGTTTAACGCCTTATGCGGAAACACAATTGGCTAAACTCGCCCAACATTGCGATGTGGTTTTAGTATTTATTCATGATGGTTTAGAACAAAATTTACCGAATTCGGGACGTTATCGTTTTACGCAACAAGGACAAGATGTCATTATTGATAGTGATGCTACGGAATTAAAGCGTTATCAGTATCGTTTTTTGACGAAACAACAACACTTGCAACATTTAGCCAAACAACGCGGTATG
>DALYHZ010000117.1:2211-8093 GCA_031970635.1 Methylococcaceae bacterium
CAAGCTGACCCATTGGCTTGCTTAAAATTTTAATGTGTTATGCCTCCAGTTGAAGAACTTCCCATACGCGACATTCATTTACCCGAAACAATCGGTTGGTTTCCACCGGCGATTGGTTGGTGGTTTGTTGCCATTTTAATTCCAGTCAGCACTTATTTTTTAATTGCCTTAATCCAACATTTACGCCAAAAAACCGCCATTAAAGAGGCGAAAAAGTTGCTCAACCAATTGCAAACAGATGATTCGTTAACGCCGCTAGAAAAAGTATGTGAGTTATCGATATTATTGCGTCGCGTGGCAATCAGTCATGCACCGGATTTGGATATTGGTGGTTTAACCGGTCGCGCGTGGCTAGATTATTTAGATGGTTCACTTAAAAATGCGCCTTTTAAAAATGGCATTGGACGTTGTTTAGCAGATGCACCGTATCAAAAAGAATTATCACCCGATGTCGATTTGGCGGCATTATTTCAATTGGCTAAAACATGGCTTAACGCTCAACATTCTAACGCTCGTCGTCATAAAAAATCGGCATGATTGAATTATTTTATCCGTGGTTACTTATAGCACTTCCATTTCCATTACTGGTTTATTGGTTTGCACCGCCTAAATTCAATGTTCAGCAAAGCGCGTTGCGCGTGCCATTTTTAGTGGATTTAGCCGATAGTCAAACCGTTAAAATCGCTATTCCCAATCGTTACCGTCTATGGCTTGCGGTGATTGCGTGGACGTTGTTAGTTTTTGCGGCGGCGCGTCCGCAATGGTTAGGTGAACCGATTGAACAAGCGATGAGTGGGCGGGATTTAATGCTGGCAGTTGATTTATCGGCAAGCATGCAAGAACAGGATTTTATTTTAAATAAACAAGCTGTAGATAGATTAACGGCAATTAAAGCCATTGCGACCAATTTTATTGAACGACGAGTTGGCGACCGATTAGGACTAATTTTATTTGGCACACAAGCCTATTTACAAACACCTTTAACATTTGACCGTAAAACGGTTTCAACGCTTTTGGATGAATCTGTTATTGGTTTAGCTGGTGATAATACGGCTATCGGTGATGCGATTGGACTGGCAGTAAAACGTTTACGCAATGAATCGACGAATAGTCGCGTATTGATTTTATTAACGGATGGCGCGAATACAGCGGGTGAAGTATCACCGTTAAAAGCGGCTGAACTTGCCGCCGCCAATCATTTGAAAATTTATACCATCGGGATTGGCGCAGATGAAATGTTGGTAGGAGGATTTTTTGGTTATCGAAAAGTGAATCCTTCGGCAGATTTAGATGAAAAAATGCTGATTAAAATCGCTGAAAGTACGGGCGGTTATTATTATCGCGCTAAAAATCTTGACGAATTAACTAACATTTACATGCGTCTTGATGAACTTGAACCCGTTGAAAAAGAAAAACAATATTTTCGTCCACGCCGTGAATTGTATTTCATTCCGTTAGCGGCGGCATTAGCATTAACCGGCTTGTTGTTTTGGAGAAAAACGTTGTGATGACTTGGCTTGCAGATTTCCATTTTTTAAGACCTTATGCGTTTTTAACCCTCATTCCATTGCTGTATCTGCTAATAAAAAATTATCGTCAAACCGCTCACATTAGCGCACATTGGACAAAAGTTTGTGATGCAGAATTATTGCCTTATTTACTCGAAAATGGTGGTGAAAAAAATGCACGTTTAGCGTTATGGCTAAATAGTTTTATAGCATTCATCGCAATTGTCGCGTTAGCCGCACCGACATGGAAACGTTTACCAGCCCCCGCATTTCGTAATAATTCTGCTTTAGTCATTGCATTAAATTTGTCTGAGACGATGAATGCTGAAGACATAAAACCCAGTCGTTTAGTGCGGGCGCGTTATAAAATCGCCGATTTACTCAGTCACCGCAAAGATGGGCAAACGGCGTTACTTGTTTATTCGGGGGCGGCGTTTACGGTTACGCCATTAACTAATGATACGGAAACCATTCACAGTCAATTAGAAGCTTTGACTACAGATATTATGCCCAGTTCAGGCAATAATTCTGTTGCAGGATTAGAAAAGGCGGTTGAACTTTTAAAACAAGCCGGTTTACCACAAGGACATATTTTACTCATGACAGACAGTGTGGAATCGTCACAAGTTGTCTCGTTTGCAAAAAAATTAGGCAGTTATCGCTTATCTGTTTTAGGCGTTGGCACAACGGAAGGTGCGCCCATTGCCTTACCAGAAGGCGGTTTTGCTAAAGATGAAATGGGACAAATTTTAGTGCCAAAATTACAAATTTCAGAATTAAATGATTTAGCGGCGGCGGGAAATGGACGCTTTCAAATCATGACCGCAGATGACAGCGATGTGCAGAATTTATTGCACACATTCGATACGCCATTAACACAATCGCCACATGACAAAACTAATTTATTTCTCGAACAATGGGAAGACAGCGGTTATTGGTTGATTTTACTCATTTTGCCATGGGCGGCGTGGCAATTTAGAAAAGGCGTATTATGTCTAGCATTACTTTGTTTAGTGCCGTTGCCAAAAAACAGTTATGCGTTTGAGTGGCAAAATTTATGGCGTACACCTGACCAGCAAGCGCAACGTGATTATCAGAAAAAAAATTACGCACAAGCGGCTGAAAAGTTTGAAAATCCCGCTTGGAAAGCGGCGGCGCAATACGAAGCGAAAAATTTTGATAAAGCCTTAGAACAATTTCAACAATTAGGAGATGCGTATAATCAAGGCAACGCGCTGGCAAAAAAAGGACAACTTAAAGAAGCCTTAGCCGCTTATGAACAAGCCATTAAAGAAAATCCGTATGACAAGGACGCAGAATTCAATAAGGAATTAGTTGAAAAGGAATTAGCAAAGCAACAACAAAAAGATTCTGAAAATAATTCGCCCAAAGATTCAAAATCTTCCGCACCGCAACAAAACGAAAATTCAGAAAAAAACGCTGAAAAACAACAAGCGGGAAATGACAAAGAACCCGATGCAAAACCTTCTCAAGAACACAAAGCCGGTGACAATCCGCCTGCTAAAAAAGAAGATTCAACGCAACAAGAACAAAAAGCCAAGCAAGAAAATAGTGCGCCTGAAAAACCAAATGAATCAAAACCGCAAAAAAGTGAGGTAGGGAAATCCGTTGAATCGCAGAAATTAACCACTGAACAACAGCAAGCCAATGAGCAGTGGTTAAAACGGATTCCAGACGATCCAGCGAGTTTGTTGAAACGAAAATTTAAATACCAGTACAGCCAACAATAATAGAGTTATTGATCCAAACCAATGAAATCCCAAGCCTTGTGTGAAAAGGTAGCATTTTGGTTTTCATTTACAGGCGCACCGTTTGGATAATTTTGCACATAAACACGTTTTGCGTCATTGGCTAAATCGGTCATGTTCAGTTGAGTATAGCCTTCTTGCAAAACGTCTAATGCAAAAGGCACAGCAACAGAACGTGGATATTTTTCCATCACGGTTTTGGCGCGATTAACGGCGGCGATATAAGCACCACGTTTTAAGTAATAACGCGCAATGTTAATTTCGTGCATTGCTAAATTATTTCGAATTGACACACTCCGTTGTTGGGCATCGGCAATATAATGACTATGTGGGAAACGACGCATCAATTCGGCAAAGTTTTCCAACGCATCACTTGCATAAGATTGATCACGTTGTGACGTATCGGTAGGTAAAAAACGGTCTACAAATGTAATTCCGCGATTGTAATTGACTAAGCCTTTCAAATAATAGGCATAATCGATATGAGGTTCACGGGGATACGTTTTAATAAATCTATCTGCGGCGGCTAATGCGGCTTCGGCATCATTATTTTTATAATACGCATACGCGCTATCGAGTTGCGTTTGCGGCGCGGCATTATCAAAAGGATAACGCGCTTCTAAGGCTTCGTAGAGTTTAATTGCCTTGTCAAAACTACTCGCTTCAACTGCGGCTTTTGCCTCCGTGCGGAATTTTTCAGCGTTCCAACCGGTGTAATCTTCTTTATCAGAAGATCCCTCACCCGCCAAACTTTGCAACGTTTCACAACCCGATAAAACAGACAAAGAAAGAATTAAACAACAGGTGGTTAAAAATTTAATTAGAATGGTGTGCATAAATTGTAAGATTTTAAAAATGATTTCGCGCTAATTCATGGCTATGAAAGCCTATAAACCAACATAAGTATTGGCGCGAGTATAACTGAACCGCACGTTACACGAAATAGGTGTTATGACAGTATTAACAACAGAAGTCCCTTTAGAAATGGCAGGAATGCGTTTAGATGCCGCATTAGCCGAATTTTTTGATGAGTATTCACGCAGTAAATTACAAACATGGGTTAAAGCCGGTCGTGTTTTGGTCAACGGCGAAATTTTAAAACCACGCGAAAAATTAGAAGGTGGCGAATGGATTAGCCTTGATGCCGAACCGGAAGTGGTTGTCACCGCAGAACCCGAAAATATTCCGCTGGAAATTATTTTTGAAGATGAGGATTTTCTTATTCTCAACAAACCCGCAGGTTTAGTAGTTCATCCCGCGATTGGAAATTGGCACGGCACATTGCTTAATGCGTTATTACATCACGCGCCACAATTAGAAACCTTGCCGCGTGCAGGTATTGTGCATCGCATTGATAAAGACACTAGCGGTTTGCTGATGGTGGCGAAAACGCTGCAAGCGCACAATGATTTAACTGAACAATTACAAGTACGAACCATTCATCGCGAATATCAAGCTATTACGCATGGTCGAATGATTGCAGGCGGCACAATTGACGAACCGATTGGACGACATCCAACGGACAGATTACGTTATGCGGTGCGGGATAATGGCAAAGAAGCGGTGACGCATTATCGCGTTATTGAACGTTTCAAACGCCACACGCACATTCAAGTCAAACTCGAAACCGGTCGTACGCATCAAATTCGTGTTCACATGGCACACATTCGTTTTCCATTGATTGGCGACCCACTTTATAGCGGACGGTTTCAATTGCCGGCGGATTGTAGTGAACGACTTGAAAGTGTTTTACGCAGTTTTAAACGTCAAGCTCTACACGCCGCAAAATTGGGCTTAGTGCATCCATCAACAGGTGAATATTTAGAATGGGAACAACCGTTGCCTGACGATATGGTGAATTTACTAGCGGCTTTGGCAGAAAACGATGCCGCACGATAAATTTTTATTTCCTAATTGGAATGCGCCGGCAAATATTCATGCCGCTATGACGTTACGCATTGGTGGCGCGAGTTCAGCACTGTTTGACAGTTTTAATCTCGCCACGCATGTTGGCGACGAATTAGAAAACGTTTTAGAAAATCGCCGGTTACTTAAAACAGAATTGAATTTACCGGTTGAACCATTTTGGCTTGAACAAATTCACAGTAATAGCGTTATTGAAGCCTCCACAGATTTGGTTTTGCCCAAAGCCGATGCAAGTTATACCAATCAAAAAAATGTGGTTTGCGCCGTCATGACAGCGGATTGTTTGCCTGTTTTAATGTGTTCGAGTGATGGCACACAAATCGCGGCAATTCATGCCGGTTGGCGTGGATTAGCAACGGGCATTATTAGTAATACGGTTTCTGCGTTAAAAACAAATGAGCTAATCGTCTGGCTCGGTGCGGCAATTGGCGCAGATTGTTTTGAAGTTGGCGACGATGTGCGTGATACATTTTTAAAAAAATCGACAGATTATGAATCAGCATTTAAAGCCCATGAAAATAAATGGCTGGCTGATATTTACCAATTGGCGCGAATTGAATTAACCGGCTTAGGTATTACTCAAATTTTTGGTGGCGAATTTTGCACCATGACCGACACAGAACATTTTTATTCTTATCGCCGTGATAACACGACAGGGCGTATGGCAACGTTAGTCTGG
>DALYHZ010000118.1:0-8002 GCA_031970635.1 Methylococcaceae bacterium
GTTGCGTTTCGACTAACTGCAATAATTGGTAGGTCAGCGGCGTGATTTCTAAAAATTGCACAACGTCGTCCATATCGCGATATGCCACTAAAAACGTTGCCTGTTTTGGCGCAGTTAAAGGTAAAAATTCAGGGGAAATTTGATGCACTGGAAATTGATAAGCCAGTAAGCCCGCTAATGGTGAAATTTGTAAAGGTGTCGTTTCTAAATTTTCCGACGAAATTTGCAATGTCTTTGCATCAGTAATTGATAACGCCATTTCCACCCATTCGTAATGCGCTAATTCTGCCAAAAATGGAAAATCTGTCGCGCATTGCCGTTCATTTTGCAAATAGGCTAAAAATTCTTCAGCAATTTCAGAAAAATGCGGCGTTTGACAAACGTGTTGTGAAAAGAAATCTTGAACTAAATTTGCCCATTCTTTTTCGTCAAATAAACGATGCAGCACCGGAAAATTTGCGGTTAAAAATCCATCAATATTGTTGAAAAATAATTCCCGATACATTGCCATGCGTTCAGGTTTTACACCAACGGGCAGGGGATTTTTTTCAGGATTACGAATATACGAAGCAAACGCGGCTTGGTGATGTTGAAAACTCATAACACCTCCGTTTGTAATTTTTTAATGTATTTCACTTCTGCCAGTAATTCATTCAATGGCGGTAAATTAAAATCACGTTCCAACAAGGTCGGGAACACACCGAAACGTTGATAAGCGTGCTGCAAAAGTTGCCACACTGGGTCGATAATTGGCGCGCCGTGCGTGTCGACTAAAAAATCGTCAGCTTCTTTAAAATGCCCTGCAATATGAGCATAAGTGATGCGTTCGACCGGCATGGCGTTTAAAAAATCTATCGCGTCATAACCATGATTCACGCTGTTGACGTAAATATTATTCACGTCGAGCAAGATGTCACAATCCGCTTCATTTACCACAGCATTAAAAAAATCAATCTCGCGCATTTCTTGACCAACGAAGGTGTAATACGACACGTTTTCGATGGCGATTTTGCGTTCTAAAATTTCTTGGACTCGTTTAATTCGCGTGGCAACGTGTATCACTGCCTCAGAGGTAAAGGGAATGGGCATCAAATCGTACAAATGTCCATTATGCGAACAGTAACTTAAATGTTCGCTGTAATGCTCCATACCATGCGTTGCCATAAACGTTTTAATTTGTTTAACGAGCGTTTCATCCAACGGGTCAGAACTGCCAAGTGATAACGATAATCCATGACATACGAATTTATGTTGCTCTGTCATAGCGCGAAATTGCTTACCTAACTTACCGCCCATCGTAATCCAGTTTTCGGGCGCGACTTCAAAAAAATTCACGTCTGGCTGCGGTGATTGCAAAATTTCACTTAAAAAGGGGCGACGCAGACCTAAACCTGCGCCATAAAGAGAAGAAGAGGGGCGTGACATAAAAAATCCCTGAGATTTTATTTACCAAAAATTGTCGAAATACATCGGCACATCAACAGCTATCGAATAAAAACAAAACATTTTAACTTTTCCGAACGTGCAAGGTTGTTTTGCAACGAGGATAATTTTGACAGCCCCAAAATGCACCTCTTTTGCTATCACGTTTAATCATTTTTTTATCGCAATTTGGACATGTCGGCGTTTTGTAATCACCTTTGGTGGCAATTTTAAGTAAATGCGTTTGTTGTTCGTTGCTCAACGATAGAATCGTTTTAATTTGCTGCTTACCATCAATTAACTTAAGTTTTTTTCCATGTGCAAACTGAATAGCTTCCTGACTGAAAAAAGAGGTCGTGAAAAAATAGCCATTTTCTACCTGTTCACTTGCCATAACGCCGTAAAGCTCGCGAATCAGCGACACACCAACTGAACTATTCCATGCTTTGCACTGACCAATCGCTACGACTTTATTTTTTGAATCCGTCACTTTTAAATCGATACCGCCATCTGCACCGATTTGCGTCACGTTGACCTTAAAGTGTCCTTTGTGTTCAATTTGCAGCAATTCTTTGCAAATTTCTTCGTAGCGTTTCCATTCAAGTGACATCAACAAATCAAGCGTCCATGTTGTCTCATTTTTTGTGACATTTCTTGGAAATTTTTTAACTTTTTTTGCCAGATAGCGAATGAACAAACTCGCCGCCATTGCAGGTACGATTATTTTGAGCGTGGGTGCTAATGCCATAAATAAAAATGCGTTATCAATCATTTTTATATGTTATTTGCCGATACAAAAACTCGAAAAAATCTTACCTAACAAATCATCGGAGGTAAATTCGCCCGTAATTTCGGCTAAATGTTGTTGTGCTTGACGCAAATCTTCGGCAACCAACTCGCCTGCTAACGCATTTTGTAATTGCGATAAGGCTTGCACAACAAATTCGTGACTCGCTTTTAAGGCTTCTAAATGACGACGACGAGCAATAAAAACATTTTCTGCACTGGCATTGAAACCCACAAATTCTTTTAAATGCGATGTCAATAAATTCAAACCGAGATGTTGTTTAATCGATACATAAATCGCCGTGCCGTTTTCAGTCGTTACTATTTCAGGCTCACGAGACAACAAATCAATTTTGTTATAAACACGAATGACCTCAACACCTGTGGGTAAAGTTGTTGATAACTTTTCAATATCACTTTCTGATTCACGCGAATCGATGAGCAACAAAATCAAATCCGCCTTCGCCATTTCAGCATGGGCGCGACGAATGCCTTCTTGTTCGACCACGTTATCTGAATCACGCAACCCAGCCGTATCAATAATATGCAACGGCATGCCGTCTAATTGAATTCGCTCGCGCAATACGTCACGGGTTGTACCAGCAATATCGGTCACAATCGCTGCATCATGTCCCGCAAGTGCATTAAGCAAACTCGATTTTCCCGCATTCGGCTTACCCGCTAAGACCAATGTCATGCCATCGCGCAATAAACGACCTTGCTGCGCCGTCGCTTGAATTTGTTCGATTCGACTCAACAAGGTTTGCAAACGTCGTTCAATTACGCCATCACTTAAAAAATCAATTTCTTCATCCACAAAATCAATCGCCGCTTCAACATACACACGCAATTGCGTGAGTTCTTCGACTAATTCGTGAATTTGTGTTGAGAAAACGCCTTGCATGGATTTTTGTGCTGAGCGCACCGATTGCTCGGTGGTGCTGTTAATTAAATCCGCAACAGCTTCGGCTTGTGCTAAATCGAGTTTATTATTTAAAAATGCCCGTTCAGTAAATTCACCCGCTTTGGCTAATCGCACTCCTAAGGCTAAAACTCGCCGTAAAAGCATATCTAAAACGACAGAGCCACCGTGTCCTTGCAGTTCTAAAATATCTTCGCCGGTATAAGAATTTGGCGCAGGAAAATAAAGCGCGATGCCTGAATCGATAGTTTCACCGGATGCGTCAAGAAAAGGCGTATAAACGGCGGTGCGAGGTAGAAGGGTTTTAGAAAATAATTTTGATGCGATGTCTAAAACATGCGTTCCAGAAATTCGAATGATGCCGACACCGCCATTGCCTGACGGTGTCGCAATTGCCGCGATAGTATCTGTGTTTAACACATTATTTCGCGTTTTCGATTTGTTTAGTGATATAGGTTTGTTGCAGAATCGACAAGGTATTGTTGATAACCCAGTAAAGCACCAAACCCGCAGGGAAGAATAAGAAAAATACCGTAAACACAATCGGGAACATTTTCATCACTTTTGCTTGCACAGGATCAATCGGCGGCGGATTCAAACTTTGTTGAATCTTCATACTGATACCCATAATGATTGGCAATACAAAGAATGGGTCTTGAATCGACAAATCTTGAATCCACAACATGAATGGAGCTTGACGGAATTCAACGGTTTCGCTAAGCACCCAATACAACGCCATAAACACAGGAATTTGAATCAAAATCGGTAAACAGCCACCGAGCGGATTCACTTTTTCTTTGCGATACATCGCCATCATTTCCGTATTGAAACGTTGACGGTCGTCTTTGAAGCGGTCTTGCAATTCTTTCAAACGTGGCTGAATTTTCCGCATTTTCGCCATCGATTTGAAACTTGCATTCGATAATGGGAAAAAGAGCAACTTAATCACAAACGTCACACCAATAATCGCCACACCCCAGTTATCAACCAAGTTATGAATTTGATTGAGCAACCAATAAATCGGCTTGCCAATAAACGTTAACACGCTGTAATCAACCGTCAATTCTAATCCAGCAGATACTTGCTCCATCATCGGTTGAATTTTAGGACCTGCAAACAATTGTGCAGTAAATTTAGCTTCGGTATTCGCGTCAACTGTCACCGCTGGCGAATAAGTACCAATTACATATTGACCGAGTTTTAACTCTTTGCTGTAAAAATGATTTTCTTGGTCAGCCGGTGGTACCCATGCCGAAGCAAAGTAATGTTGAATCATCGCAGTCCAACCCCCTACGCTTGCAACATCAAGATTTTCGTCGTGCATATCATCATAATCGATTTTTTGATATTTATTCGATTCTGTATAAATCACGCCACCATCATACGCACGCATACCGCTGGTGAGCATGCCGCCTTTGTTTTCAGTGCTAGGTGTTTTTAACAATTGGCTGTATTGGCGACCGTTCCACGCATTCGTTGAACTGTTTTTAACCGTTTGTGTCAAATCAATTTTATAACTGCCACGTTTGAAGGTGAACGTTTTCGTGACTTTCAAGCCCTTGCTATCTGTCCATGTTAACGGCACGTCTAAACTGTCTTGCCCATTGCTTAACGCATAAACGTCTTGCGAGGCAGTGAAAATACTGTGATGGTTTGCCGCTTCGCTTGATCCACTGCTAGTGATTAAACCACTTTGCGCGACAAATAATTTATCTGCCTGACCATTAAACAAACGCACAGGCGATTTATCTGTTTCAGGGATTTGAAACCCGAACGTTTCACGCAATTTATTGACGACGGTATTGTCTTGTTCAACAGGGTAAGCAAGCAAATCTAAATTCTGAATCGTACCGCCTTCTGTATTGATTTCTAAAGAAAGCACGTCGGTGGTGACTTTAATCACTTTCGCAGTTGTTTCAACCGAGACAGGGGTGATATTTTGAGCTTGTGAAGGGGCTGCTGTTGCAGGCAAATCATCTTTTGCATTCACACTCGCAACAACACTTTCAACCACTGGCTTTGGACCATAATCGGCTTGCCAGGCTTGTTGCAACATAAACACGAGCATCGCAAAAGTGACGATGAGTAGAAATCTTATATTGTCCATTTTATTATTTACCGATTTTTTCTGGGACAGGATCAATGCCACCTTCGTGAAACGGATGACATTTCGCTAATCTTTTGAGGGTGAGATAAGAACCTTTAACGCTACCATGGCGTTCAACGGCTTCTAAAGCGTAACTAGAGCAACTGGGGTAAAAACGGCACACGTTCCCGAGTGCGGGACTGATAAAATACCGATAAAATTTTATGAATGTGGTAAGTATGCGTTGCATCGGTTAACCAGTCTAAGCCAATGCTTTTCCAATGACTTTTGAAGTAAAAAAGGCGCGGCATCTAATGCTTCTTTGCGTGCTAGCACCACAATGTCGATATTCGTTATCGTGTGCCGATGCCGTCGAAAATTGTCTCGAACAACACGCTTAATGCGATTGCGGTGTACCGCCTTTCTTATGTTTTTTTTAGCAACCACTAATCCGAGTCGTGGATAGTCAAAATCATTTCTAACCGCAAGTAACGTAAAATAAGTGTCACTGGATTTCGTCGGATTAGTAAAAACCTTTTTATAGTCAGCAGGCGTTTTGAGCCGAATCTGCGGCGGAAAACTAAAATCTAACTTTGTTTCCGTCACACGTTTAAAACAATTAAACGCTTACCGTCAATTTCGCGCGACCTTTTGCACGACGTGCGTTAAGCACTTTACGACCGTTGCGTGTTGCCATTCTAGCACGAAAGCCGTGTGTTCTAGCGCGTTTTAATTTGCTGGGTTGATAAGTTCTTTTCATGAGAGTTATTGCCTAAATTTAGATTAACAAAAACAGATAAAATAGTCTGTGGATGATAGAATAAAGCCCTGACTGTGTCAATTATGCAATCGCGCATTGATTTATAGTCACATTTTTTAGATCGTTGTGTCATCTTCTGTTTTTTTGTGCCTTGCACACTTACTTCCCTGAAAATTTTAATGAGTTCACTCTGGAATATTTGTCTTTCTAAACTCGAAAACGAAGTGCCTAGCACCGATTTCAATACTTGGATACGCCCTCTTCAAGCGGTAGAAACGGAGGGGCAATTACATTTGCTTGCGCCCAATCGTTTTGTTTTAGAGTGGATAAAAAGACATCACGTTAGCAAAATCAACGAAACTGTTACTGAATTTTCAAACGGCAAATTAACCCTTGTACTGGATGTAGGGTCCAACCGCCATAGTTTGCCACCGGCAATTTCTAGCGAATCTGTCGAAACAAAAGTTGTCAATCTCAATTTTCAAAGTTTCCTGAATAAAAACTTCACGTTTGATAATTTCATTGAAGGAAAATCTAACCAATTTGCTCGCGCAGCGGCACTGCAAGTTGCTGAAAATAGTGGTAAAGCCTATAACCCATTATTAATTTATGGCAGTTCAGGCTTAGGTAAAACACATATTATGCACGCCGTGGGCAATGCCATTTTGGCGAAAAAACCCGCCGCCAAAATCGTTTATCTGCATTCTGAACGTTTTGTTCAAGATATGGTCAAAGCCTTACAGCAAAATGCCATTCACACGTTTAAAGAGTTTTATCGCGCAGTCGACGTGTTGTTGATTGATGACATTCAATTTTTCGCAGGTAAAGACCGCTCGCAAGAGGAATTTTTTCACACATTCAACAGTCTCATCGATCGCAAACATCAAATCGTACTGACATGTGACAAATATCCAAAAGAAATTTCCGGTCTTGAAGAACGTCTAAAATCGCGTTTTAGCTGTGGATTACCCGTTTCAATTGAACCGCCTGATATGGAAACACGCGCTGCTATTTTGATGAAAAAAGCCACACTTGCTCAAATCGAATTGCCAGATGAGGTTGCATTTTTTATTGCCAAGCGTATGCCGTTTAACGTGCGTGATTTAGAAGGGGCATTACGCCGCTTAATTGCCAACGCCGAGTTTACCGGTAAACCAATTACGCTCGATTTTACTAAAGATGTGTTGCAGGATTTAGTTGTTTTGCAAGACAAGCTGGTGAGTTTAGAGAGTATTCAACGTACTGTCGCAGACTATTTTAATTTGCAACTCAATGATTTATTAGGCACAAATAAATTACAAACCGTTGCCCGTCCACGGCAAATAGCAATGAGTTTGGCACGAGAATTAACACCGCATAGTTTTCCAGAAATTGGTGCAGGATTTGGAGGACGAAATCACACAACTGTGATGAGTGCGTGTAAAAAAATAGAAGAACTAAAAAAAATAGACCTTAAATTGTCAGAAGACTATGTCGATTTAGTACGAATTTTATCTTCATAGCATCAAAAATATTTTTTTATTTAAAATCAATAAATTATATTTTTAATGGAATTGCATTTTAATGTTAATTTATTGAAATTAAACGTTTATTCAAAGTTGTACACAGCCTGTGCATAACTCTGTGCATAACTTTTCGATTTCTGTGCATAACCCTGTGCATAACTTTTTTTGGAGAAAAAATTTTTTAGAGTTATGCACAGGTTATGCACAGAGTTATGCACAGGCTCCGCTTTTGATTTTAAAAGGAAAAAAGGAGTTATGCACAGGTTTTACGCTCCCTAATAATAAATATATATTTATATCTATATAATTTTATTATTTAAGGGGGACGATTTTTTAATTTTTTGCCATTTCATTTTTTGAAGGAAAAAACACATGAAATTCATTATTAACCGTGAAGCACTTTTAGGCTCACTGCAACAAATCGTCAGCGTTACGGAAAAACGCCAAACAATGCCCATACTCTCGAACGTTTTGCTTGTTATCGAAAATGAACAATTAACCATGACTGGCACAGACTTGGA
>DALYHZ010000119.1:0-7998 GCA_031970635.1 Methylococcaceae bacterium
GTTAATGAGTTCTGCGGGCATGCCAAATACAACACACGATTCTTGACTTTCGGCAATGGTTTTCCCACCACGATTTTTAATCTCAGTAAACGCTTCGGCACCGTCATAACCCATACCGGTAAGCATCACTGCAATAATTTTAGTGGCATCGTAATTTTCCAATACAGAACGCGCCAAAAGTTCTACTGAAGGATGCCATGAAAAATTACTATTTTCAGGTCTTGGCATAACTCGCGCTTTACCATCACGTTGTGAAACGGTCATATCAGCCCCGCCTTTCCCAATATAAATAACACCTGCTTCTAATGGCATCGGATGATTTGCTTCCACGACGTTCAGCGCACATAACTTATCCATGCGACTTGCAAACGGGGCAGTAAAACTATTTGGCATGTGTTGCGCGACGACTATTGGATATGGAAAATCACGAGGAAATAATGGCAACACTTCTTCTAACGTTCGTGGACCACCGGTTGAAACGCCGATGATGACAATGCCATTACTGGTTGCATGAGATTCTGCCTTAACAACAGGTGTAACCGAAACGGAGGAATTCACACGCGTTGTTTTTACGCGTGCCTTTATCGCCGCTCTTACTTTTGCAACAAGTTCTCTATTGATTTCGTCAAGTGATAACGAAATCGTCCCCCCAGGCTTTGCAATATAATCCACCGCACCTAAGGCTAAGGCTTCAAATGTTGACAACGCGCCCTGCTCTGTCAACGATGAAACCATCACGACGGGAACTTTACGTTGTGCCATCATCATTGACAAGGCAGTCAATCCATCCATTTCAGGCATGTTTATATCTAACGTCACTACATCGGGTTGAAAACGTATATTCTCTTCTACGGCTTCTTTGCCATTTCGAGCTAAACGAATTTCAAAATCGCCTTGTGCTTCAAATACCGAACTAAGTTGCCGGCGCATCAAAGCAGAATCGTCAACGATGAGTAGTTTAATCATGCCTAAATCACTCTATTTAGCAAATGATGCCAATCCTTCTTTATCTTCTGCTTCGAGCAAGTTAGAAGGTTCAATGAGTAAAATTAACCGTTTTTGTTCTTCCAAATTTGCCACACGCGCAATCAATTTCAATTGATTACTCGATAAATTTGGCGCGGGTTCGATGGCTGATTTAGGCACTTTCAAAACTTCCGCAACCGAATCCACAATAAAACCTGTTCGCACACCATCGAGCAAAAACACCATGATGCGTTGTTGTTCACTGCGTTCCATTGTCGGTAAACCCAAGCGGCGACGTTGGTCGATAACCGGTAACACCGCGCCACGCAAGTTAATTACACCTTCGATAAATGAAGGTGTTTTTGGTACATGCGTTAATTCATTTGGCACACGCACAATTTCTTGAACGCTTTCGATAGGAACGCCAAACTCTTCTTTATCTAAGCGGAATACCACCATTTGTTCATCATCTTCGATGATCGCTTTTTCTGTATCATTGCTCATGGAATCATCCTGCATTTGTTCAACCGTTTTAAGCGCATCCAGTACCGCGTTATGCCGAAACATATTGTCTGCCGAAATAATCGACACTAACCGTTTACCACCATCCAAACGGCAAATATCGGTGATTTCGGACATATCGCCATCACGCGCTAACATTCCAGGCATTGAATCAACGTAATTTTTAGAAACACGTAACACTTCATTAACGGTATCCATCACTACGCCAACCGATGAATTGCCAACGGATACGACAACAATACGACTGTGTTCATTGGCTTCACGAAAAGGTAAACCAAACATTCGACGTAAACTGACGAGTGGCAACAAACGATTACGCAAGGTCATCACGCCTAAAACGTGAGATTCTGCATGTGGCACATGAATAATATTTTCCGGCACTTGTACAATTTCTTGCGTATCTTCGATGCTGATAGCGTATTCTTGTTCAGCAACGGTAAAACTGACCAACTGTAATTCATCACTGAATTGTTCGGTTTCATCTGTTTCAGCACGACTAGACACATTTGTGCTGGTGCTGTTGCCGCCTAATTTCGCAATATCAGCAAATTCATTAGCAATTAACTTGGCAAAATCCAACACCATAATCATGGCATGTCCGCCAACATCTTTAAGTAACCCTGTCAATAAATTGGTATTTACCGTGCCACTGATAGAACTAACGTTTTCAATTTTATGAATTTCAACGCCGAGTACACGTGACACACGGTCAACCACAAAACCTAAAGGTTGCCCTAAATCAATTACTAACGCGCGAGTCGCATCGTCATATTCACAATCAGGAAAGCCAAAAATTCGACGCAATGAAATAATAGGGATTACTTTACCGCGTAAATTTGCAAGACCTTCAAGTGCATCAGGCGTTAGCGGCACGTGGACTACATCAGGTACGCGAATAATTTCTTGCACTGGAGCCATATCGACAGCAAACACTTCATCACCGACGATAAACGTAACAAATTGAAGGACATCAGAAGGTTCTTCACGAACGACTAGCTCATCTACGCTACGAACATCGGATTCGTCCACACTGTTTGATGGTATCTCTTGTTCTGTCATTTCTGTCGTCATAACATTCCCCTTTTATCAGGCGTTGTTTTGCAATTCGTCTGCTAAAGAGGCAATTTCTTCGATTGCTTCAGCCAATTCTGACGTGCCTTGTGCTTGTTGTTTTGCAGAAGTTGAGGCTTCTGCAACGGCACTTGCCACAGCAGCTGACGCTTCGTTTACTTGCCCTGCTGTGTAAGTCACACTCACAACACCTTCATTTACTTTGGTTGCTTGAACAATAATGTTTTGTGCATTGGTCAACAATCCATTGATTTCACTGCTAATGCCCTCAAATCCACCAACCAATAATTTCACTTTTTCTGTTTCAGCCAACGCCAACACTCTGTTACCGGCTAGATCAGAACGTGCCGTCACGACTTGTTCTTGCACATCGCGTACCATATCTTTGATACGCTCCGCATTTTCTGATGAATCTTGTGCTAAATTGCGAATATCGGTACTAACCACCACAAATCCTTTACCAAATTCACCCGCACGTGCCGCTTCAATTGAGCCGTTTACCGCCAACATATTGGTTTGTACAGACACGGTTGAAATTGCATCAACAATTTTTTCAACTTTACGGGCAATCGTCGCTAACGCCACGGTCAATTCACGACCTTTTTCCGTTTGGTCGCACGCTAAGATAACTTCTGAAATCAGTCCTTCCACTAATGCCCCAACTTCAGTGAACTGATTACGCATAGATGAAATAGATTGTTCGCCCTCTTTTGCACGCAATTCAGCTGTATCTGCATTTCCTTTGACCACAACTAACGCTTCACCAGCTTGTCTAGCCGCTTCTGCTTGTTGTTCACCACCTTTACGGATTTCTTCAATCGCACTGACAAGTTGAGCCGAAACGCCACTGATTTCGTTGACGCTCGATGATAATTCTTCAGCGGCTGCCGCGACTTCTTCAGAACTTTTTGAAATATCGCTTGATGTTTTTAAATCTTCAGCCGTATTCGCTAAATCTTGTACAGCCGCTTCGATTTGAACCATTGCTGTCGCTTGTTCATCCAACGTTTTTACAGCCCATTCTACAGATGCAGATTGTTGAACAGATGCAGCCGATGCAGTTTCTGCATTTTTTTGAATACCATCAACGCGTTGTTTAGCTTCACTTGCCGCATCGAAAACATCTTGCGCCGCTTTAGCAACGTCAATGGATAATGTTTGAATGTTGGCTAAACCTTCAGTAATGCCTTCGCCTTTGTTTGCAGCCGCAGATGCAGTTTCAGAAGACAATTTCACCAATTCCGCACAACGTTTAACTTCGGCTTGGAACTGACTAACTAATTCTTGAATTTCTTTTGCACTTTTTTCAGAAATTTCTGCCAAGGTGCGAACTTCATCAGCAACCACCGCAAAACCTTTACCGTGCATGCCGGCGCGTGCCGCTTCAATTGCCGCATTTAACGCAAGTAAATTGGTTTGGTCCGCAATGCGTCCAACGGCTTTCACGATTTGACCAATGTTTTCTGCTTGCACTTCCAAATCAGAAATTACTTTCACTGAATTGGTCTGACGCAGTGCGACATCTCTGGTTGCGTTAATTGAGAGTGTGACATTACCACTCAAAACCGTAAGAACTTGTTTTAATGCGTTACCACGTTCGCGTGCTTGAGAAGAATCAACGACCGCGCCCTCAATCATCACCATTGCATCTTGACACGATTTTAATACTTGCTCTGAATTCGCTGCGGCTTGTTTTGCCGCAATCGCAATTTGTTCACCATTGCGTTTTAATTCTCGTGTTGACGCAGCAGTTTCGGTGACGCTTGACGCTAATTCGGATGCTGCGGCTGCAATGCGCTCTGCGGCTTGTTGTTGTTTGGCAAAAGTACGGGCTTTTTTGCGTTGTGCTTCAACATCATGTGATGACGCTGCTGAACTTGAACGCTGTGTATTTGCGGGAGTTGCGGCATTTGTTGGTTTTTTAATGAGTGCCATAGGAGTTACCTTTGAATATAAAAGTGAAAAATAAAAATTGCTTTCAACGCTGTAACGTCAGGAAGTATCGACCAAAAACGAAATGATTAAAATAAATTTACTTCGATTTAAATCTAGGTTTTACGCGGCAAATCGAATTTACACCACAATTGTGATGCGGCAAAGAAAAATCCGCCTAAACGTAAAGTCCATAATTTGTTATAATTCCATCATCATTTCATGATGCTATGATGTAAGCACAAAGCATTCCATAGTCATTACTCAAATCATTTTGTTGAACCTTAAAATTCCACAACGCTTTTTTAAAGAGAATCATGTCAAACTTCGCTAAAGAAATTATCCCCGTAAATCTCGAAGACGAGATGAAGCAATCCTATCTTGATTACGCCATGAGCGTGATTGTTGGTCGGGCATTACCTGATGTGCGTGATGGTCTAAAACCCGTACATCGACGGGTGCTTTATGCGATGAGCGAACTTGGCAATGATTTTAATAAAGCCTATAAAAAATCCGCGCGTGTGGTTGGTGACGTAATCGGTAAATACCATCCACATGGTGACACAGCGGTTTACGACACGATGGTTCGTATGGCACAGCCATTTTCAATGCGTCACATGTTAATTGATGGTCAAGGCAACTTTGGTAGTATCGATGGCGATAGCCCAGCGGCAATGCGTTATACCGAAGTGCGTATGGCAAAAATTGCTCATGAAATGCTCGCTGATTTAGACAAAGAAACGGTTGATTTCATTCCAAACTATGATGAATCTGAATCGGAGCCGTCTGTTTTACCAACACGCATTCCAATCCTTTTAATTAACGGTTCATCAGGAATTGCCGTTGGTATGGCAACCAATATTCCACCACATAATTTAAGTGAAGTAATCAGTGCGTGTTTAGCGTTAATTGACGAACCAAATTCAACCATTGACGATTTAATGACACATATTCATGGACCTGATTTTCCAACAGCGGGTTTTATTAACGGTGCGATGGGGATTCGCCATGCGTATGAAACCGGACGAGGCAAAATTTATTTACGCGCTCGCTGTCATTTTGAAAATATCGGCGACAGTTCACGTCAAGCCATTATCACTACCGAATTGCCTTATCAAGTCAACAAAGCACGATTGCTTGAAAAAATCGCCGAATTGATTAAAGAAGGCAAACTCGAAGGAATTTCTGGTTTGCGCGATGAATCAGACAAAGACGGTATGCGGATGGTGATTGAATTAAAACGTGGCGAAGTTGCCGAAGTCGTTTTAAATAATCTCTACAAACAAACTCAATTCCAAACTGTGTTTGGTATCAATATGGTAGCGATTCATGAAGGTCGTCCCTATTGTTTGAATTTAAAAGAAATTCTCGCCGCATTTATCAATCATCGTCGCGAAATTGTTACACGTCGCACAATTTATCTATTACGCAAAGCTCGTGAACGCGCCCACATTTTAGAAGGTTTGGCGATTGCGCTGGCAAATATCAATGCCATGATTGATATGATTAAAGCCGCGAAAACGCCTGCTGAAGCCAAAGAGCAATTACTCGCCACACAATGGGAAGCAGGTTTAGTTTTATCACTTATTGAACGCACTAATGCGAGCGATTCACGTCCCGATAATTTGCCAGCAGAATACGGTTTGGCAAACGGCGTTTACCGACTTTCAGAAGCACAAGCGCAAGCGATTTTAGAATTGCGTTTGCATCGTTTAACTGGTTTGGAACAAGATAAAATTGTCAGCGAATACACGCAATTGCTTGAACAAATTGCTTTTTATTTGCATATTTTGGCTGACGATGTCCGTTTAATGGCGGTGATTCGTGAAGAACTCGTGGCTATTAAAGAACAATATAGCGAACCACGCCGCACCGAAATCATGATTAACCAATCCGATTTATCTGACGAAGATTTAATCACCGAAGAAGATATGGTGGTCACCGTTTCGCACGAGGGTTATGTGAAAGCACAGCCATTAAGCGATTACCAATCCCAACATCGTGGTGGACGCGGCAAATCTGCAACGGCAACCAAAGAAGATGATTTTATCGATCAAATTGTGATTGCTTGCACACACGATACGATTTTATGTTTTTCATCAAAAGGCAAAGTCTACGCACTCAAAGTTTACCAATTGCCAATTGCCAGCAGAGCTTCGCGCGGTAAACCATTCGTAAATTTATTACCATTAGAAGAAGGCGAAAAAATCAACGCCTTCTTGCCAACACGCGATTATGACGAAAACAAATTTGTTTTCATGGCAACTTCGGCGGGAACAGTTAAGAAAACACCGTTAAGCGAATTCGCTTATCAGCGCACCAGCGGGAAGATTGCCATTGATTTGCGCGAAGACGATACGTTAATTGGCGTGGCGATTACCGACGGCAACCAAAATATCATGATGTTTAGTAGCGACGGCAAAGCCATTCGCTTCAACGAAGGAGATGTGCGATCAATGGGACGAACGGCATCTGGTGTGCGTGGTTTTAGATTGCGTGAAGGTGAGAAAATCATTTCGTTAATTGTCGCATCCGAAGGCGCAGTTTTAACGGTCACAGAAAATGGTTATGGCAAACGTACCGAAGTGGAAAAATTCCGTCTCCAAGGAAGAGGCGGTAGCGGCGTGATTGCAATGCAAACCTCTGAACGCAACGGTGAAGTAGTCGGCGCGTTATTAGTCAGTGATAACGACGAACTAATGATTATCACCGATGGTGGCACATTGGTCAGAACGCGAATTTCAGAAATTTCCGTTGTCGGACGTAGCGCACAAGGTGTGCGAGTCATTCGTTTAGATACCAATGAAAAAGTGGTAGGTGTTGATAAAATCGCTGGTTTAGCTGGTGACGATGTCGAAGAATTTGAAAGTAGTGATGAAATTATCACTACTGAAACTGACGATGTTATCGAAGATTAAAAACTTTTTAGAATTTTAAAATATGGAAAATTTTACGCCTTATTCCGCATTTTTTGGTGGCTGTTTAATTGGTTTATCAGCTGCATTGTTGATGTTTTTCAATGGTCGTATCGCGGGAATTTCTGGCATGATTGCCGGTGCATTCAGCACAAAAGACAGCGACAAACATTGGCGATGGTTTTTTTTAGGCGGTTTAATTGTGGCGGCAGCCTTGTTTAATCATTTCTTCCAAACCACGCCAGCTACCTATTCACGCGGAACGTTAATATTATTGGTTTCAGGCGTTTTAGTTGGTTACGGCACACGTTTAGGAAATGGTTGCACAAGCGGTCATGCAGTATGTGGTTTAGCGCGACTTTCTGTGCGTTCAGCAGCGGCAACAGTCACATTTATGTCTGTTGCCATTTTAACGGTTTATGTCATGCGCCATTTATTAGGAATGTCATCATGAAAAAAAATTTAGCCGCCCTGCTCTGTGGCATTTTATTTGGCATAGGCTTGAGTCTTTCGCAAATGAGCAATCCTGATAAAGTGCTAGCATTTTTAGACATAACAGGAAATTGGGATCCGAGTTTGATGCTAGTCATGG